>JACCQV010000486.1 GCA_013813945.1 Deltaproteobacteria bacterium
CTGCTGATCCTCCATCTCGCCGTCAATCTCCGCGCGGGGTACCAGCGCAGCAACCGAGTCCACGATGACCATGTCGACCGAATTCGACGAGACCAGCGCTTCGACGATCTCGAGCGCCTGCTCGCCGCAGTCCGGCTGGCTGACGAGCAGCTCCTCGGTCTTGACGCCGAGCTTCTTGGCGTAGTTGACGTCGAGCGCATGCTCCGCGTCGATGAACGCGCACACGCCGCCGCGCTTCTGCGCCTCGGCGACCACGTGCAGGGTCAACGTCGTCTTGCCGCTCGACTCCGGCCCGTAGATCTCGACGATGCGCCCGCGCGGCAGGCCGCCGATGCCGAGCGCGATGTCGAGGCCCAGCGAGCCGGTCGGCACGACGTGGACCTCGCGATCGATCGGATCCTTGCCGAGGCGCATGATCGCGCCCTTGCCGAACTGCTTGTCGATCGCGCTGAGGGCGAGGTCGATCGCCTTGTCGCGAGCGGCGTTGCCGGCAGTCGTGTGCCCGGCGGTCTGGATCAATGAAGGACTCGAATTCGAAGACTTGTCGGACATCGCTGCTCCCTGTGCGCGCTAGTGGTTCGGACCCTGTCCTCGCGGCCACCCGTCATCGGTGTCGTCGGACTCGCTGGTCTGAGTTGGTGCGCCCAGATCTACCGCCCTGGTCTGACGTTCAGCGGTCGTTTCGGCCTGTTTGAAGTCGATTCGCGAAATTTCTCGGTACACGGAACCAGATGAGTTCGTTTCGCTTTCAAACAGCGTGACCGCTTCGATCCGGGTATCACCGAACATCTGTTCAGTTACCGGTAACACGACCTCTTTCAACAGTCTAGTTTCACGCATCCGCGCGAGCGTCACGTGGGGATGAAACGCCCGGGTCTCGGGCTCGTAGCCGATGCCGGTCAGCGCCCCTTCGATCCGCGCCGCGAGCTTGGCGATCTCGCCGGAATCCTCGACACCCGCCCACAGGACGGTCGTCTTGTCGATCGACGGAAACCCTCCGACCCGCGACGTACGGAACGTGATCCGTGGCGTTCCGCGGATCGCGTGCTCGAGGGCGTCCTCGATCGCACCGATCGTCTCGATCCGCGTCCAGCCGAGGAACTTGAAGGTCAGGTGGTAGTTCACCGGGGGGACCCACTTGATGTCGAGACCGCCCTCGCGCGCTCGCCGCGCCAGCATCTCGGCCGCCTTGGCGAGCGCGTTCGCGGTCCCGGTCGACACGCGAACCCCGACGAACAACCGCTTGCCCTCGGGGCGCAGCGCCACCCGCTCGGCGGACGGGGGCGGGCTTGGCTCGTCGACCTCGGCCTTCGCAGCCTCGACCACTGGCTTCGGTACCTCGACGGAAGGCGCGATCGCAGGGGTCCCCGTCGCGGCCGCGGCCGGCTTGATCTCGTCGGTCATCGAGCTTCCTTTCGATCGAGCGCGTCGTGCAGCAGCTTGAGCGCCCACCACGCCGACAGCAAACGCACCTGGTCGCGTGCTCCGGGCCACGACAGCTTCTTGGTCCGCTGGTCATCGGCGCTGTCGAGCGCGATCCACACCGTGCCGACCGGCTTGTCGGGCGTCCCGCCGTCCGGACCTGCGATCCCGCTGATCGCGATCGCGTAGTCGACGCCGAACCGTTCGCGCGCTCCCCGCGCCATCTCCTGCACGGTGGGCTCGCTGACCGCGCCGTACGCATCGAGCGTGGCCTGCGATACGCCGAGCTGGCGGACCTTCTCGTCGTTCGAGTAGACGATCGCGCCACCTGGATACGCCTTCGAGCTTCCCGGCATCCGGGTCAGGAGCTCACCCAGCATGCCGCCCGTGCACGACTCGGCGGTGGCAACGTTGGCGCTGCTCTCGATCAACCGGCGGGTCACCCGCTCGACGAGCGTCTCGTGTTCTCCGGTGCCGTAGACGACGCCAGCCAGTCGCTCGCGCACGCCAGCGTCGAGGGCATCGAGCCGAGCATCCGCGGCGCCCTGATCGCGATCGCGCACGACGAGCTTGACCAGGGTCTCGGGGAACTTCACCTGGTAGTGGATCGACGCGCCCGGCACGCCATCCACGAGGCCGCGGCACGCCTGGGACACCTGCGATTCACCGCGACCGAACGCGCGATAGATCCGGCGGGCGATCCGCTCGACCTGCCCGCGCGCCTCGCGCAGCTCGGTGAACCGACCCACGAGCGCCGCATCGAAGATGCCATGGAGCTCGCGCGGAATCCCCGGCAAGCAGACGACAGGAACACCGCTCAGCGCGACCTCGAAGCACGGGGAGAGGCCAACGGGGTTGCCATGAACCCGAGAACCGGCAGGAACCCGGACCTGGCGCAGCTGGATCCGCGTCAGCTCCTCGATAGCCGACCCCGCTCGCGAGCCTTCGCTCGCTCGCTCCATTCCTGGCATGGGAGCCTGCGACGACAGCAGGCGGCCGAATCGCTCCATCATCCGGACCTTCGCGGGCTCGTCGATCACGACCTCGGCACCGACGAGACGCGCCAGGACGTCGACCGTCAGGTCATCCTCCGTCGGTCCCAGCCCGCCGGAGCACACGACCAGATCGGCGCGGGTGACCGCCTGGGCCATCGCTGAGGCGATATCTGCCGCGTCATCCGTGCAGCTGGTCATCCACCGCGTGGTGATATCGAGGTCCCACAGCCTCGCTGCGAGGTACGAAGAGTTGGTGTCCACGATCTCGCCGCGGCACAGCTCATCCCCGATCGTCAAGATCTCGGCGCGCATGCGCTCGACAACATAGCGCAATCAGATGGCCGCGCGGTTGACGCGCTACCGACGCACTGCCTATGATTTCGCAATGACTCGGAGGCGTGGGCTCCAGTCGTCCCTGGGTATATGAAGATCCGCTACGCTGCAAAAACTGACGTGGGCATGAAGCGGACCCACAACGAGGATTACTTCTCGTTGATCGAGGATGAGCAGCTGTTCATCGTCGCCGATGGGATGGGTGGTCACGCATCGGGCGAGGTCGCCTCCAAGATGGCCGCCGAGACGATCGGCGAGTTCTATCAGCGCACGCGTGAGGACGAGGACGCGACCTGGCCCTACAAGATGGACCGCTCGCTCTCCTATATCGAGAACCGGCTGGTCTGCAGCATCAAGCTCGCGAACCTCCGCATCTTCGAGACCTCGAACCGCGACCTTCGCTACAAGGGTATGGGCACGACGATCGTGTCGACCCTGGTCTCGGGCGACAAGATCTACGTCGGGCACGTGGGCGACAGCCGCGTGTACCGCGTCCGCGAGGGCGGCATCTCGCAGCTGACGCGCGACCACTCGCTCCTCGAGGACTACAAGGAAGCGAAGCCGGACATGACGGAAGAGGAAGAACGGAACTTCCCCCACAAGAACGTCATCACGCGCGCCCTCGGCATGCGCGAGACCGTCCAGGTCGATATCCGCAGCCACCAGATCAAGAGTGGCGACGTCTACATCCTGTGCTCCGACGGACTGTCCGGCATGGTGACCGACGATGCGATCGGCCAGATCGCCTCGAATGCGAAGAGCCTCGAGCGCGCCGTTGCCGAGCTCGTCGATGCGGCAAATCGCAACGGCGGAACCGACAACGTCACGACGCTGCTCCTGCAGTGTCTCGCGGCGTGAGCGGGGGGGCGTCGTGAAGTACCGGGTGTCCTCGGGCAAGCTGACCGTCCAGGCGCGGTCGCGGCTCCACGACACGACGACCGTGTGGGACAAGGTCAGCGGCGACGTCGAGGCCGATGCCAATGCGATCGAGGCTGCCAGTGCAACCTTCACGGTCGACATGACGTCCTTTGATGCAGGCGACTGGCTCAAGAACCGGAAGCTGAAGAAAGACTTCGACATGGACGCCCACCCCAAGGCGATCTTCGAGCTGCGCGGCGTCAAGGACGTCGTCCGCGATGGCGCGAAGTTCACCGCGACCGCCGATGGCGTCCTCCGCTGGCGCGGCAAGGAGGTCGTGCTGACCCTCGCCGGGCGTGGCACGCTCGATGACGTGCGCGTCGAGGCATCTGCAAAGTTCGACCTCGACATCCGCAAGCTCGGGCTGTCCGCGCCGCGGTTCCTGATGATCAAGATGGAAGACGAGGTCACGATCGAGGTGACCGTCACCGGCGCGGTGGTCGCGTGAAGCCGCACCTCGCGATCGCGGCTGTGCTCACGGTCGCAGGGCTCGGGGCGTGCGAGCCGAAGAAGACCGAGTTCGCCGGCGTCGGCAAGTGGCGGTTCACGCGGTCGACGCTCAAGGATGCGAAGGACGGCGTCTGCCAGCCGACCGATCTCAGCGACGGTCGCAAGGCGACATGGTGCTTCGCGCAGCCTCCGTACAAGGTAGGCAAGCGGGTCGCCGAGGTCGACCTCTACTTTCTCGGAACCGATCCCGATGCGAAGTTGATCGAGATCCAGCTGCGCGTCCGCGGCTGCGTCGAAGACGAGGTCGATCGCTGGATGCGCGCCGCCTTCGGCCCGCCGATCGAGAGCAAGTCGACGCGCGCGTACTGGAAGAACTCGTTTCTCTGGGCCGCCGCGCTGATGCCGTCAGAGCCCGGACGCTGCGTGATGCACTTCTTGCCGCTCTCCGAGAACGCCGAGATCGAGCGCGTCAAGCAGCTCTGAGCTACGCCAGCGGCGGAGCTGGGGGCCTGCATCCGGAAGGCCGCCGACCCTAGGGGTTCGCCGCATCCTTCTTCAGGATCGCGACGTTCTTGCAACCGACCTCGCTGCCGAGCTTGCACGAGCGCTCGAGGAGCGCGATGGCCTTGGGGACGTCGCGCGGCGCGGCCTTGCCCTCGTAGTAGATGATGCCGAGCTCGGTGCAGCCCTTCGCGGTCGCTGCGTCGCAAGACTTCTGGAAGAACGCCACGGCTTGTTTCGGATCCGCGGGCATCCCCTCACCGGTGCGGTACACGTTGCCGAGGTTGAAGCAGCCGAGGCCATCCTCGAGCTTGCACGCCTGCTCGTAAAACTTCTTCGCCTTCACGTGATCGACATCGGTCGCGCCGTTCTTGTTCTCCGACCAGGCAACGCCGAGGTCGTTGCACGACATGCCCTCGCCGAGCTTGCAGGCCTTCTCGCGCAGCGCGTAGCCGGCGGGCTCGTCCTTGTCGGTGCCCTCGCCGTTGATCACCATCGTCCCGGCGTACCCGCAACCGAGGGCGACCTTGAGATCGCATGCCTTGCGATAGAGCTCGAGGCCCTTGATGGGATCCGCGCTGACTCCGGTGCCATTGACGTAGCGCTTGCCGAGCTCGAGGCAGACCTTGCCCTGCTTCTTCTTGTGGCACGAAGCGAGCTCGCTCCTGGTCGGCTCGCCGGCGTGGACCACTCCGGGTGCAACGAATGCGACGACGAGGCAGACCAGTGCGGATCGAAGCATGACGACGAGTATGGATCGCATGCTCGATCTACGGGCGAGTCACGCGTGTCCTTCCAGTCGACGTTGCGGTCACAGGTGTGAACCGCGAGGCGACAGTCAACGCAGGAGCACGACGAGGAGCACCACGAGGAGCAGCGCGCCGACCGCGAGCGCGATCACGAGCGTCCGCGACGTGCTCGGCGCGGGTGGCAGCGTCGAGCGCCTGGACCGTGGGCGCCCGGGCTCCGCAGAGTCGGGCGAACCTGGGCTGGGCGTGACCTCCGCCGCGATCGGGGCAGCTTCGTCGTCGATCACGATCAGCTCGGGAACGGCGCGCGCAGGCTCGGCTGGAGGTTCGATCGACGGAGCAGCGGTCGCCGCAACCGCTGCACTGGGCTCCGCCGGCGTCGGCTCCGGAGCGCGCTTCGTCGCGACCGGTCCCTTGGCCGACGAGCGCGCTCGCACGGCCTTCGCCGCTGCCTCTGCGACGTCTGCGGTGATCGCCCGGCCGCGATACTGCGGGGCGAACGTCTGCAAGACCTCGTAGGTCTCGGTGACGGTCTCGAACTCGTCGGGCATCGGCAGGTCGTCGCCGGTGAGGTCCGCGACGATCGCGGTCTGGTTGTCCTCACCCCCGCGATCGTTCGCGAGCGCGATCATCGTCTCGCAGGCGGCTCGCGGATCGCTCTGCGTCACGATCTGCTGCAGCTCGGCGTCGGACACCGGATTCGACACCCCGTCGGAGCACAGGACGAAACGATCGCCGCGACGCAGGCGGAGCCGCGCGATCGCGACGCGCACATCGCGGCGCAGGCCCATGGCCTGAAGGATCACGTTCTTGCTCGGCGAGGTGCGCGCTTCTTCGGCGGACATCACGCCCTGGTCGACCAGCATCTGCACGAGACTCTGGTCGCGGGTGATCTGGCGCAGCCGGCCCTTGCGCAGGAGATATGCGCGCGAGTCGCCGACCTCGGCGATGTAGGCCTCGTCCCCGCGCACGAACAGCGCGGTCAGCGTGGCGCCCATGCCGTGCTTGTCCCCGGTCTTGGCCTCTTCGAAGACGTTGCGGTTCGCGCGCTGAACCGCGTGCTCGAGCTGCTCGTGGATCGCACCCCGCGCGTCGCGCGCCATCGCCTGCTGCAACGAATCGAGGACGAGCGCGCTCGCGACCTCGCCGGCCTGCGCACCGCCCATCCCGTCGGACAGCGCGAGCAGCACGCCGCGCTCCTGGATGTCGATCGCGTAGTCGGTGCCCTCGGCCGCCAGCGTCGTGCCGCTCTCGAGATCGGTGATCGAGAACGCATCCTCGTTGGTCGTCCGTTCACGACCCACGTCGGTCATCGCCGACACCACCATCTTCACACCGGGCATGGACTACCGGAGGACTATGTTCGCACGGATCAGTTCGCTGCTGCGCCGGCCCAGTCAGTCTCGAACTGACTGGTGATCACCGCGGCGGCCGCTGGCTCGAAGACCAGAACCCCGATCTCGCGATTCTTGGTCAGCGAGGTCAACGACATGTTCTCGGATCCGACGAACACCACGCCGTCTGCGACGAGCAGCTTTGCGTGCAGGAAGAATCCGGATGCGAACTTGACGGGGATGTTGAGGCCACGCAGGTAAGGAACCGCCTCGTCGCTGCGCTCGCTGAGGAGCACGCGAACCTCGACGCCGCGAGCCTTCGCCGCCCCGATCGCCATGCGCACGGTGTCCTCGGACAGGTACATGACCTCGACCTCGAGCGTGCGGGTCGCACTCTCGACGAGCTCGACGATGCGCGCCTTCGCGTTGTTCGGCGACACGATGAGGCGCGTGCACGAGATGTTGGCCGGCATCGCGGGCTCGCCGCCGGCGCTCGCCCAGTCCATGTTGAACACCGCCTGGACGTCCGCGACGTCCTTCGGGTCGCGGTCGACGAGGCCGTAGTTGCGCTCGCTGTTCATCGCGTCGACGTTGAAGTTCATCGACATGATCACGACGCGGTTGCCGTCGATGACCATGTACTTGGCGTGAGAGAACGTATAGAGCGACGTCGCGTTGCGGGTCGGCACGCCGCCGTTCATCAGCGTCGGGCGGACGGCGTCGTTGCCGGGCGAGTCCGGATCGAGGATCACGCGGACCGCGACGCCGCGGTTCTTCGCGGCAACGACGCGATCGGCGAGCGCACGCACGGTCCACAGATACATGTGGATATCGAGCTTCGTGGTCGCGCCGTCGATCAGGGCGCTCAACCGCGCCTGCAGCCCGGTCGGGCCGACGAACGTCTCGGGCGCCACCGAGCGCGGCTCCATCGCCGTGCACATGGTGCCGGCATCGGGGCGGCCGTCGACGGGCGGAGCGTCATCGCCGGTGTTCTCGCCGCCACGACAGGCGACGAGCAAGGACGCGACTGTGAGGAGGGCCACAAGGCGGTACGACTGCTTCATGGCGGCGCGACTATGCCGGTCCGCCCGCACTCCCCCAAGCAAAAACGTAGGACGTTCAGGAGGCAGAACTCCCATATCGCATCAGATGAGACGTTCGTGCACGTGCACGTGTCACGTGCTCGTCCACGTCCACGACGTCAGGGCGTCCAACGAGGATCCCCGCTTGCACCGCTGCGCGGCCCATCCCCTGCAACCGCAACGAACTTGGGTCGATCTGTCCGCAGGCTCGACTACGCGAAGCTCGTCGACACCGCGGCAGTCGCCAGCCGAGTGAGCCCTCCCTGATCGTGGACGTGGACGAGCACGTGGCACGTGCACGTGCACGCAGCGGTTGGCTGAGCGGCCCGGCTCAGGAGCCGCGCTTGCCCTGTTCCTTCGGGCACGCCCCGCCGGCCTCGCCCGCGGCCTTCGGGCACAGCCCGTACAGCTCGTGACGGTGGCGGAGGACCGTGAAGCCGCCGAGCCGCTCGGCGATCCGGTCCTGCAGGCGCTCGATCTCTTCGTCCTCGAACTCGAGGATCAAGCCGCACTTCACGCAGATCAGGTGGTCATGATGATCGCCGACCACCTCGTAGCGGGCTTGCCCATCCCCGAACTGCCGCTCGACGGCGAGCCCGCTGTCGACCAGGAGCTTGAGGGTCCGGTACACGGTGGCGTAGCCGACGCGCGGCTGGCGCTTGCGAACCTTGGAGAGGAGCTCGTCGATCGAGATGTGATCCCGCGTGCGGAGGAACATCTCGACGATCGCCTCGCGCTGGGCGGTGACGTTCAGCCGGCGGTCCTGGATATAGGCGCGCCACCGCTCCTTGAGCTCGCCCGTATCATCCGGCCGAAAGTCCGCGCGTTCGCTCATCCCGCTTTCAGCTTCCCTGCAAGTGGGCGGGGCGTCAAGCGATCTCGTGGGGATGACTTTTCAGTTCGTGTTCGCTATCGTGCGGGCGCGATGGCGGACGCTCCCGAGCTCGGCTTTGATCAGGTCCTCGTGCGGCTGCGCGAGGTCGTCTCGCGGCTGGAATCCGGAGACCTGTCACTCGAGCAGTCCCTCGCGGTCTACGAGGAGGGCGTCGCGCTCGCGCGCAAGGGCCAGCAGCTCCTCGTCACGGCGGAGAAGCGGGTCGAGATCCTCGTGAGCACGTCGGGCCAGCCCGACATCGTTCCGTTCGAGATCAACGAACGTGATACGGCGGGCTGAGCCATGGCGACGTTAGCGCCGGACAAGGCGCCGCCAGAGCTCGTCGCGTTCTTCGAGGATGTGCGTCGGCTCGTCGATGGCGAGCTCACGCGCCGCCTCGCGCCACCGCCCGAGGATCCGGGCCGCCTGATCGAGGCGATGCACTACGCTGCGACGGGACCGGGCAAGCGCTTGCGTCCCGCCGTGCTGCTCGCCGCGGCCGAAGCGTGCGGTGGTGCGCACGCCAACGCGCTGCCCGCGGCCGCTGCGATCGAGATGCTCCACGCGTACACGCTCGTCCACGACGATCTGCCCGCGATGGACGATGACGACGAGCGCCGCGGTCGGCCGACGGTGCATGTCGCGTTCGGTGAAGGAATCGCGATCCTCGCCGGCGACGGCTTGTTGACCGCCGCGTTTGGCGCGCTCGCCGAGCTCGGCCCGTACGCCGGTGCCGCGGTCGCGGTGCTCGCGCGGCGCGCCGGTGCGTTCGAGCTCCTCGGCGGCCAGGCGATCGATCTGACCGCGTCACCCGAGTCGCTGGGCTCGCTCGCGTCGGTCGAGCGCCTGCATGCAGCGAAGACCGGCGCGCTGTTCGCCGCCGCCGCCGAGCTCGGGGGGATCGCCGCCGGAGCCCCGGCCGCGACCTGCGCCTCGCTCGGCCGGTATGGCCTGTCGATCGGGATCGCGTTCCAGCACGCCGATGACCGGGACGATCAGGAGTTCCAGGAGCTCGCGGAAGCGGCGAAGGAGCGGATGCGCGTTCTCGGCGAGGAAGCACGAGCGATCGCCCAGAGCTTCGGCGGTCGCGGCGCCCGGCTCGCCTCGATCGCGGCCTGGTTTGCCTCGCAAGCCTGACCCCGGCACGGAGGAATTTGTCCTCGGTGATCTGCGTTGCTAGGGTCAAGCATGCAAAGGCTCTGGGTCCTCCTTGTGGTCGTGGCCTGTTCGGGCGACGACGCCCATCGCCAGGCAACCCTCCACCCGAAAGTGCCGCCACCGCCGACCGGTGCGCCGCTCGGCGATGCCGCCGTCGCCGTCGCGGCTGCGGACGCAGCGGTGCCGGATGTCGTCGCGCCGCTGTCCGAGCAGATGGCGACGCCGTACTTCCGCACCGGTGACGCAGCGAAGGGCGCCGCGGCGTTTGCCGCGCAGGACTGGAAGGACGCACGCGCGGCGTTCGAGCTCGCACGCAAGACCGCGACCGGTGAGGACGCCGCGCGCCTCGATCTGATGCTCGGCCTGTGCAACAGCGAGATCGGGAACTGGAGCCGCGCGACCGAGCAGCTGCTCGCGGCACGCAAGGGCCTCCCGTTGCTCGCGGACTACCTCGGCTATCACGCCGCGCGCGCCCTCTACTTCGCGAAGCAGACCACCGAAGCACTCGCGGTCGCGAAGAGCGTCGCGGGAGACTCGATCGTCGGACCCGAGGCCGAGCTGCTCGTCGGTGACGTGCTGCGTGGCAGCACCGATGCTGCGACCGTGGCCACGCACTACCGCGATTACCTGACGCGCCGACCGAATGGACCACGGCGATCCGAAGCGCGCTTTCGCCTCGCCGAGGCGAGCCCGGGCGACGCGGTCGCGCTGTATCGCCAGATCACGATCGATGATCCGCTGTCGTCGTGGGGGACCAAGTCGAGCGCTGCGCTGACCGCGCTCGGCAAGCCGATCACGTACACCGCGGCCGAGCACATCGCACGCGGCATGCAGCTGTTCGACGGCATGCGAAACCCCGAGTCCGAGGCCGCGTTCACCGCCGCGCTCGCGGATCCGGCGATCAGCGCGAGCGATCGCTGCACCGCCGCGTATCACCAGGGGCAGAGCCGGTTCAAGGCGCGCGATCGCAGGGGCGCGGCGCCGATGTTCGATGCCGCGGCGATCGCGTGCAAGGCCGCCGCGAACGTCGACCTCGAGATCAAGAGCATCTATCAGGCCGGCCGCTCGTACGCGTTCATCGGGCAGCACGAGCTTGCCGCGACGAAGTATCAGGCGGCGCAGCAGGTGGATCCCAAGCACAGCTACTCCGACGACGCCCTCCTGCGCGAGGCCGAGGAGTGGGCGAGCCTCAAGAATACGAAGAAGCTCGAGGCAACGCTGTCCTCGCTGCCGACCAGGTTCCCGACCGGTGACAACGTCGCAGAGGCGATGTGGCGGCTCGGCTGGAGCGCGTGGAAGGACAAGAAGTACGCGGACGCTATCAAGTGGTGGAAGAAGCAGATCGAGCTCGTCCCTCACGACGACAACTATTTCGGCGAGGGCCAGCCGCAGTACTGGCTCGGCCGCGCGTACCTCGCGACTGGCAAGCAGGATCTCGCGCTCGCGTCGTGGGAAGCCGGCATCAAGCAGTACCCGGTGGCGTATTACGCGCTGCAGGGCCTCAACCGGATCCGCGAGACCTCGCCGAAGCGCTACGAAGCGCTGATCGCCGAGCTGTCTGCGAATCCGAACGACTTCGATCCGGCTGCCCCGGCGTTCACGTTCAAGCCGCGCACGGAGTGGGGCTCGCCCGGGTTCGCGCGCGCGATGGAGCTACTCCGGCTCGGTCTCGGGGATCCGGCCGCCGAGGAGCTGCGCAAGCTCGGCCTGGCCGCACCACCGGGCAAGAAGCGCGTGGACGATCCGGAGCTCATCGAGAAGCTCTGGGCGATGGCGTACCTCTACGACCGCGCCGGGCGCCATTCGACCTCGCTGTGGCCGACCCGCTGGCACATCCTCGACTACCGCAAGCAGTGGCCGACCGGTACGAACCGCGCGCGCTGGCTGATCGCATATCCGCTGGGCTACGAGGAGCTGCTGCGCCGCCATGCAACGACGAACAAGGTGCCGTTCGCGATGCAGATCGGCATCGTGCGAGAGGAGAGCGCGTTCGATCCACGCACGGAGTCGTACGCGAACGCCTGGGGCCTGACGCAGATGATTCCTCCGACCGCGAAGGACTACTCGAAGGGCACCAACATTCCGCCGACCCGCGAGAGCATGTTCATCCCCGAGAACAACGTCACGGTCGGAGGCCGCTTTCTCGGCAGCCTGTTCGCCCGCAACAAGGGCTACGCGCTCCTCGTGCCACCGAGCTACAACGCCGGCCCTGGCGCGGTGAACCGCATGCTCAAGGCCCGCGGCACGATGGCCGGCGACGAGTTCATCGAGGCGATCGTCGATGACCAGGCACGCAACTACTCCAAGCGCGTGCTCGGCTCGTACTTCACGTACTCGTGGCTCTACGAGGCCAAGGTCCCGGAGATGCCGAACACGATCCCGGTCGAGCTGATCCCGAAGCCGTAGCTCGGTGGCCGCAACCCGGGTCGTGCGGTCGCGATGCCCGTGGTCGTGCGGATCGGACCGCAGGCGGCTCACTTGGGCGGCATACGCAGCGCGCCATCGAGCCGGATCGTCTCGCCGTTGAGATACCCGTTCTCGATGAC
>JACCQV010000488.1 GCA_013813945.1 Deltaproteobacteria bacterium
AGATCGCGTAAGTCGGGAGCGTCCCCAGCTCCTGAGATCTGCCTATCCGCGCTTACGCCACCAGCCGATTTTCAGGTAATCGGCCTGCTCGAACGCGACCGGATGATCCGGCTCGTTCGGGATGACACGCTCGCGGACGAAGCCGCCGCCCAGCGTATCGGACACCGTCTTGTGAAACTCCCCGGGCTCGACGCGGCTCGTGCAGCAGGAGGCGACGAGGATCCCGCCCGGCTTCACGTGCGGTGCGGCGGCGCGGTAGAGCTTCCGATAACCGGCGAGCACCGCGGGCACCTGCGCCTTGTTGCTCGTCATCGATGGTGGATCGACGATCACGAGATCGTACATCTCCGCTTCGGCGAGCGGCGGCAGCCACTGGAACACGTCGGCGGTGACGAACGTGTGGCGAGCCGGATCTCCGACGTGGTGCGCTGCGGCGAACGCGAGTGCGCGCTCCGAGGAGTCGACCTGCGTGATCGATGTGGCACCCGCGAGCTCGGCGACCTTGCCGAGCATTCCCGAGTACGCGAACAGGTTGAGCACGCGTGCACCCTCGAGCGGGTGCTCCTTGAGCGCGCGGCGCAGACCGCGGAGGTCGAGATACGCACCGGACTTCTGGCCCTCGGCGAGATCGACGGAGTACGTGACGCCCTCCTCGGTGAACGACCCGATCGCGGGTGGTGCCCCGCGGAGCACGCGCGCCGCTTGCTCGGGGGCCTTGCGGCGGTGTGCGGGGCGGAGCAGCACGTTCGGGATATCGAGCTCGCGCGCGAGTGCGGTGACGGAGAACCGAGCGAGGGCATCGGCGCCGCGCGAGTAGCTCTGCGCGACGAGCGTGTCGCCAAATCGATCGACGACGACCGCCGGAATGCCGTCGCTCTCGCCATGCACGAGGCGCAGACCGTCGGTGATCGAGGCAAGCGTGGGCCCTTTGTCGTGGGGGGGCTCCACGCTCTCGCCGCGCACCAGCTCACCGACGTCGGAGCGCGACATCTCGAGCAGCGGTGCCGCCATCCGCAAGGAACCGAGCCCACGGCGGGCGAGTGCGTTCGTCAGCTTCTTCTTGAGCCATGCGGCGTCCGGGCGCTCGGTGCCTTTGCGCAGCATGCGGATCGCGATCGCACCTTCGGCCTCGTAGATGCCGTATCCGATCACCTTGTTCGATCCGTCGACGAGCCGCAGCCAGTCGCCGTCGCGGAACACGTGAGCAGCCGAGCTGATCTGATCGCGGAAGATCCACGGGTGATCGCGCTCGACGATCGCGAGTGCGTCCTTCTTGAGCTGGTATCTGCGCGGGGTCATGGCTTTACTCTCAGGCGCGGCGAGCGCCGGCCGGCATCCGATCGACGAGAACGAGATCCGCACGACCCGCGGCAACCGCCGCGTCGAGGTCGGGCAACAGTGCGTCGTCGCCAACGACACAGGTGGCGACGCGCAGCTCGTTGCGCAGTCGGTCGGCGAGTGGTGCGGCGGGCAACCGAGCGCTGCCATCCCCGCGCGAGCTGACCCACACGATGTCGGCGCCCGCGCGCACGAGCTGCGCGGTATGGCCAACCACCGCGGCACGTGCGGCTGGCTTGTCGTGGACGACGGCGCCGATCCACCGCGGCGCCGGCGAACCGGCTGTCGCGCGCCACAGCGCTCTGGCCACTTCGAGCGTGGCCGGCAGTGCCTCGGTCGCAGTGACGTCCTCGCCAGGATCGAGGATCAGCAGATCGAATCCGGCGATGCCGGCGCGCTGGATTGCCGCGGACATCGCATCGCTCGCGCCCACGTTCCCCACCGTGCCGAGCTTGACCGCGACGAGCGCGCCCTTGCTGTGCACGTCCTCGATCATCCGACTCCAGCCGGCGGCAGCGATGTCTGTCGCGAGCGCCTGGGGCGTCAGCGTCGGCGTGACCACGAGCCCGGCACCGGCCGCAGCTGCAGCCCCCATCGCAACCGGGGCTTCGTCACCGGGCGCCGCTGCGACTGCGATCCGCGATGGCGTTCGGTGTGGACCGAGTGCGAACGGCAGGGCGGTCGGCGGGGGAGGCGGATCGACAGCGATTCCGACGGTGGCGGCGAGCAGCTTCTCGACGCCTCGCGCGAGGTGTGGATCGCGCTTGGCGACGGACGCATGCGAGACGCGGAGGCTGCGGGTCATCAGGCTGTACGTGAGCTCGACCGGTGCCATGCGCAGATAGCGCTCTGTTCCTTCGAACCACTCGAGGCTCGCCTGTGCAGCGGCCTGCAGAGCCTCGACCTCGGGCCGCCGTCTCGCCTCGTACGCCGCGAGTGCGGCGGGAATGTCGCCAGCCAGCGGCGACCGCAGGAGCTCATCACGCAGCGCGATCGCATCTTCCATCGCGAGCTTGGTTCCGGAGCCGATGGAGAAGTGCGCGGTATGCGCCGCGTCGCCGACGAGGACCACGTTGCCGGCATGCCACTTTCCACAGCGGACGGTCGGGAAGTTCCGCCAGATCGATCGGTTCTTGATCAGGTGATGGCCTGCGAGCTCCGCCGCGAAGATCCGCTCGAGAATCGCGACCGTCTGATCCTCGGTCGCCTCGGCCAGGCCCGCAGCGCGCCACGTGTCCTCGCGACACTCGACGATGAAGGTCGAGCCCTCGTCGTGGTAGCGATACGCGTGGACGCGGAACAGACCGTGCGGCGTCTCCTTGAAGATGAACGTGAAGGCGCCGTACGGCACCGTGCAGCCGAGCCACACGAACTTGTTCGATCGGACTTCGACGTGCGGCTTGAGCTCCGGGGCGAGCGTGTCGCGCACCCAGCTCGCGACGCCGTCGCACGCAACGACGACATCCGCGCTGATCTCCGAGAGTGACTTGATCTCGCGCTCGAACTCGACCCGGACCCCGAGCGCCTTGGCACGGGTCTGCAGGATCTCCAGCAGCTTCCTGCGCTCGAGCCCACAGAAGCCGTGACCCGTCGAGCGCAGGACCTCGCCGCCGACGTGGATCTCGATGTCGTCCCAGCGCGCGAACTCCGCGGTGATCTGCTCGTGGGATTCCGGATCGGCAGCTGCGAGGTGACCGAGCGTCGCATCGGAGAACACGACACCGAATCCGAACGTGTCAGCCGGACGATTACGCTCGTAGACCACTACATCGTGCTCGGGCGCGCTCCGCTTCACGAGGATGCCGAGGTACAGCCCGGCCGGGCCGCCGCCGATGCAGGCGATGTTCACGGGCGCAACGTAGCAGATGAGCCGTGCGGCGTCCGACGAAGCCGAACGCGGTGCGCCTCCCTGGCTCGTCAGCTCCCGACCGCCGAACCGAGGAGCCTTGATCGTTCCGGCCACCGCCGTTCTAGTCCTTCGCGCGGTCGGTCAGCTTCTCGAGCACCGCCTGGAGATCGGGCCGCTCGTCGAGGACGTTGATGCACGGATCGCACGCCCACGAGGTGCAGCGCTCGAGTGCGTTGCGCAGGTTGAACTGCTTCGCGTCGAGCCCCGGAACGACCTCGTCCCAGGTCAGCGGCATCGAGACTGGCGCGCCGGAGACCGGGCGAACGCTGTAGGGCGCGACGAGCAGCTGACCATGCGCGTTCTGCCCCCAGTCGAGGTAGACGCGGCCGCCACGCGCCGCGGGGTTGCGCAAAGTCGTCGCCATCGTGGGGTACTTGCGCTCGATCAACAGGCCAATCAGATAGGCGAGGGTGCGCCCCTGATCGAACGTGCACTGGCCTCCGAGCGGAATCAGGACGTGGAGCCCGGTCTGCCCGGAGGTCTTGACGTAGTTCGGCAAGCCGACCGCTTCGCATAGCTCGTGGATCGCGAGCGCGAGCGGAACCACATGCTCGCGCGGAGCATTCTTCGGATCGAGATCCACGATGGTCCAGTCCGGTCGTTCGAGCACGCCGACCCGGCTCGCCCAGCAGTGGATCGGGATCGACGCCATGTTGGCGACGAAGGCGAGGCCATCGGCATCGTCGATCAGCACGTAGTGGATCTCGCGCTGGCTGTGCTCGGACCACAGC
>JACCQV010000489.1 GCA_013813945.1 Deltaproteobacteria bacterium
ATCGACGTCCCGACCCCGGCACTCGAGCGCGTCGAGCCTGTCGAGTTCAACGCAGCGAGCGACCCCGATACCGGGTCGCGCACGCCGCCGCTCGAACGACGGTAGCCTGCAGCGCGAACCCTTGCGATCCGCGTGTTACGGTGGCGCGGAGGAGCTCCCCATTCCGGTCGTCGCCCTGCTGAATCTGCTGTTCGGGATCGGGTTTGCGCTGGTCGCTCGCGACCGCGTCCGCGCCGATGGCCCGTTCACAGCGCCGGCGTTCCCGCTCGTGATGCTGCACGCCGCGGCCGTGGTCGCGCCGATCGCGCTGTACTTCTATGCGGTGCACCCGGCATGGAGCTGGATGTACTGGGTCGATCCGCGGAAGCTCGCAGGCGTCGCCGTCCTGCCGCTGATGGTCGGCCATGCCGCACTCGTCGTCGGTGGTTGGTACCTCGGGGCTGTTGCGATCCGGCGGGGGTTCCAGAACACGGTGATCTACGCGGGCGCGGCGACCGCGCTGACGTTGCTCGTCCTGTTCGTCGCAGGCTCCAATCGCCTGTTCACCGCCGCGGACTACCTCGGCTGGCAAACCAGGCGAGGGACCTCGTTGTTCAACGTGCAGCTGGGCTGGGCGTTCGTCGTGTCCCTGCTCGCCCTGTTCGGGTCGGCGATCTACACCGCGATCGAGCTGGGCCGCGATGGCCGCCGGGTCCGCGGCGCGGTGATAAGGTGAAACCACGGGTCATGGAAATGCGGGTGATTGCTTCCGCGCTGGTCATCATGACCGCCGTTGCGTGCGGCCCGATCGCGTATGTCAACGAGGTGACCCGGCGTGCCTCGACATCCGTCGACGCAGCGCGCGCGGCGCAGGCTGACAAGTACGCGCCCTACTACTGGACGCGTGCGACCCAGTACCTCCATCAGGCGCGGGTCAAGGCGGCGAAGTCCGACTGGCAGGGCGCGAATCGGTTCGGACGACTCGCCACCGAGGCCGCCGACCAGGCGGTCATCGACGCGGAGATCGCCGCCAAGGATCCATCGAAGCGCCCGCTCGAGCTCAAGCCCGAGGTCGCGCCGGCCAAGGGCGACTCCAAGCCGGCTCCTGCCAAGGACGAGCCGTGACACGAGCTCTCGTGCTGGTCCTGCTCGTCGGCTGCGCCGGCTCGGCGGTCCGTAGCCGGACTGCGAGCACGAGCGAGTTGATCGCGACCGCCCGCACCAATGGGGCGCAGCGCTGCGCACCCGTCGAGCTCGCCATGGCGGAGTCGAACAACGACTTTGCTGGGCACGAGCTCGATGAGGGCAACTACCACGATGCGCGCAGGCTCGCGGCGGTCGCCGAGACCAACGCGAAGCTCGCGATCGAGAAGAGCCCCAAGGACCGCTGCACGGAGCAAGCTCCCAAACCCGGCCCCGGCGACATCGACGGTGATGGCATCCTCGACGACGTCGACAAGTGTCCCCGCGTTCCGGAGGACCTCGATGGCTTCCAGGACGACGACGGCTGCCCCGAGGACGACAACGACGCCGACGGCATCGCCGACAAGGTCGACGGCTGCCCGATGGATCCCGAAGATCGCGACAACTTCGAGGACGAGGACGGCTGTCCCGAGCTCGACAATGACAAGGACGGCATCGCGGACAAGGTCGATGCCTGCCCGAGCGAGCCCGAGGACAAGGACAGCTTCGAGGACGACGACGGCTGCCCGGATCCGGATAACGACAAGGACGGCATCCCGGACGTCACCGACAAGTGTCCGCTCGAAGCCGGCGTGCCTCCGGATGGCTGCCCCAAGAAGTACGTCAACGTCGTGATCACGGCCACGAACATCGAGATCAAGCAGACCGTCTACTTCGACACCAACAAGGCGACGATCAAGAAGGTCAGCTTCGGGCTGCTCAACGAGGTCGCGCAGGCACTCAAGGACAACCCGAAGATCAAGGTCGAGGTCGGCGGTCACACCGACAGCCAGGGCAACGACAAGGCGAACCTGAAGCTGTCGCAGAACCGCGCGAACAGCGTTCGCAAATACTTGATCGGGCAGGGCGTCGCCGCCGACCGGATGACCGCGAAGGGCTATGGCGAAAACGTCATGATCGCCGACAACCGGACCGCCGAGGGCCGGGCCCAGAACCGCCGAGTCGAGTTCGTCATCACGGCCAAGTAGCTGGCTCTCCGAGCGGAAACCGCCCCGGCCGTGGGGACGCGAACGCGGACCCAGATACCCCTTCGGATCGGTTCGGCGCCGCGGTATAGAACCGGGCATGGGAACGCGCAGTTTCGCGTGGGTAGCATCCGTCCTCCTGGTGGTCGGCTCTGTCGCGCCGGTGTTCGCCGATCCAAAGGGCGACATCACGGCCAAGAGCAAGGAGGCGATGGAGAGCTACGACATGATGGACTACGACGCGGCCAAGAAGTCGCTCAACCAGGCGCTCGCGATCTCCAAGAAGGCGAAGCTCGACAAGGATCCGGTGACCGCGAAGGTCTACCTCGACCTTGGAATCTCCGCGTACGCAGCCGGTGACGTCGATGGCGCGAAGGTCGCGTTTCTCTCGGCGGTCCAGATCGATCCGAAGATCCAGATCAGCCCTGCGTACAAGTCGCCCGAGCTGCAGAAGATGCTCGATGAGGCGAAGGCCGGTGGCGACACGGGCGGCGAGGCGCCGGTCGCGGACACCAGCATCGACTGCACCCTGGTCAAGGG
>JACCQV010000525.1 GCA_013813945.1 Deltaproteobacteria bacterium
GCGTCGAGGTCTCCCTCGAAGAACGTGCCGCGGCGATCGCCGGAGACCATCGCGGTCGACCAGTGCACGACGCGCTCGAGCCGGCGGGCATCACGTGCGAGATCGAGGACCGACTTGGTACCGGTTACATTGACCCGCCGCGCCGTCTCCGGATCCACCCCCATGAAGTAGATGCCGGCGAGATGATGGATCCACGTCACCTCGCGTGACAGCGCACGGTACTCGACGCTCGACAGACCGAGATCCATGTCGCAGACATCGCCGACCAGGATCTCCGCGCGGTCGTTCCCTGGCAACGTGGCGATGAACTCGACGGCCTCGTCGGCGAACTTGCCGCGCGCGAGAACGAACAGCTTGGTCTCGGGCTCGGACGCGAGAACTTTTTCGATCATCCGCTTCGCGGTGAACGCGGGATACCCGGTGATCAGCGCCGTCTTCGCTGCGAAGGTCGTTCGGCCCGTGGTGCTCTGGACGCGCGTCACGAGCGGGATCCGGATCGGGCCGAAGCGCTCCTCGATCGCCGCGACCACGCGATCGAGCTCGCCGGTGAGCGCCTCGATTTCACCCTGGTTCGTGATCACCCACGTCGCGGCGGCCAGCTTGTCGGCCAGCGGAGCCTGTGCAGCAATTCGCGCGGTCGCTTCCTCCGGCGTGAGCCCATCGCGGGCGACCAGCCGGGCATGCTGGCTCTCGGGCGTGGCGGACACCACGATGAGCCCCGCGAGCCCGAGGTGGGCGCGGTTCTCGACGAGCAACGCGGCCTCGTAGAACACGACGTTTGCGCCCGCGTCGGCGTACGTCGCGATCGCGGCCGCGCTCGCTGCCGCGATCCGCGGATGCGTGATCCGTCCGAGGTCGCCGCGCGCGGCCGGATCCGAGAATGCGATCGCGCCGAGTCGCTTGCGATCTAGCTCGCCGTCGGGCGTCAGGATGGTGTGCCCGAAGCGTGCGACTAGCTCGGCGAGCGCCGGTTGACCGGGCTCGACGATCTGCCGAGCGATCTGGTCGGCGTCGACGATCGCGGCACCGCGCTCGACGAGCATGCGCGCAACGGTGCTCTTGCCCGATGCGATCCCGCCCGTCAGCCCGATCACGTGCACCACGAGGTCTCTCCCTAACATAGAATCGCGACCGTGAAAGACCTCCTCCCCCTCGTCCTCCTCTTCGGCGCCTGCTCCGCGAGCGCCAAGCAGACCGCCACGGACCCCGCGCCTTCGGGCACCACCACGACACCCTCCGGAGCAACGACGTCGACCACGACGTCCCCGCCGGGCACGCCGCTGACCGCGTGTCCGACGCTCCAGATCAAAGCGCCGGATGTCGTGGCGTCTGGACAGACCGGACAGGTCACCCTGACGGCGACCGATGCAGGCGGCACCCCGGCGCTCACCTGGGCTGTCACGGGCGGGACCATCGAGAGCGGGCAAGGCACGCCGGCGATCACCGTCCGGGCGAACAACGTCCCCACCGGCAAGTCGATCACGGCGACAGTCACGGTCGGCAATCTGCCGGCCGAGTGCGAGACCAAGTCCGCAAGCGCGACGTTCGTCGTGGGAAGTTAGCGCCCATGTGGATCCGCGCCCTCCTGTGCATCGCGATGCTCGCGATCGCGGCGGGCGTGGCGCTGGCCGCCCGGCGTGACTGGACGGGCAGTGCTGCGTGCGGCACGTGTCATCCACAACAGCTCGCGGCGTGGCAGACGACCCGCCACGCGATGACCCGCGATCGGTTTCCTGCGAAGCCCGAAGGGCGCTGTCTCGCATGTCACGGCACCGGCGAAGCGCCCGCGGGGCCCGCGATCGCCGTCGAGGTCGGTTGCGAGGCGTGTCACGGCGCCGGCGCGGCGTACGCAGAGGACGACGTGATGCGGAATCGGCCCGTTGCTCGGGTACTGGGCCTGACGGACACTTCGACCCCCACCGCGCGCGCTGCGGTCTGCAGCCAGTGCCACGCGCGCCAGACAAGGGGTACGGTGTTCGATTCCAGCGCTCCCGTTCACCCCGTGAAATCGGTATCCAGATGAGTCGAGGCCGTCCCCGCCCCAAGTCCACGTTCGTGATCTCCGCGGCCGCGCCGTCGGACTTCCCGCCGCCGACCTTGCCCGAGATCGCCGTGGTGGGCCGATCGAACGTCGGCAAGTCGAGCCTGATCAACTCACTGACCGGGCACGATGGCCTCGCTCGGACATCGCGAACACCCGGTCGCACCCGCCTGATCAACTGGTTCGAGATCGAGGCACAGCCGACGTTCCACCTCGTCGATCTGCCGGGGTACGGCTACGCCGCGGTCGACTCGAAGACGCGCGCGAGCTGGAAGCCTCTGATCGAGACCTACCTGTCCAGTCGCGAGACCCTCGCCGGCGTCCTGCTCCTGGTCGACATCCGGCGCGGCGCCGAGGACGAGGAGCTCGACTTCGTGCCGTGGCTCGCCCAGCGCGAGACGCCGATCGTCGTCGCACTCACCAAGGCCGACAAGCTCCCGAAGAACAAGCGCATGCTCGAGGTCTCGAAGCAGAAGAAGACCCTCGGCTTGACCCGCCCCCCGTTCGCGGTGTCGACGCTCGACGGTGAAGGTGTCGATGCAGTGTGGCGCGCGATGCTGTCGTTGCTGATTCCGAAATGATGATCTCGCCAGCCACGGCCGCGGACCTGGACGCGATCCACGAGATCGAGAGTCACTCGTTCAAGGTCGCCTGGCCGCGGGAGACGTTCGAGGCCGAGCTCGCGCGCGAGTGGGCACGCGTCGATCTGATTCGCGATCCGCACGTGATCGGGTTCTGCAACTACTGGTTGATCGCGCCCGACCACAACCGCGCCGGCGGCGAGGTCCACATCCTCTCGATCGCGACGCACCCCGATCGCCGCCGCGCCGGGGTGGGGGCACGCCTGCTCGCGCACGCGCTCGACGGTGGTCGCGCGATCGGTGCGACGCTCGCGACGCTCGAGGTCCGCCGCAGCAATCGCCCCGCGATCGCGATGTACGAGCGCGCCGGGTTTCGCACCGTGCACGTCCGCGCGCGCTACTACCAGGAGGACGGCGAGGACGCGCTCGTGATGCTCGCCGAGCTGCGGCCGCTCACTCGAGACCCCCGCTGACGGGCACGCTCGTGCGTGTCTCTGACCGTGTCCCGAAATAGATCGCAGTCCCGGCTGCACCCGCGACCAGTACGCCCGCACCGGCGAGCACGTACCAGCGCCCGTACCACGCGCTCTCGCCGCCGCGCTGCGACAGCGCCGCCTCGACCTTGATCTCGCCATCGGGTGGCAGCGCGACCTTGGTCGTGAACGGAACGAAGCCTTCCTTCTCGACGCGGATCTCGTACGTGGCCGGGGCGGGCAGCTTGAGCGCTTCGATCGGCGTCAGGCCCCGCGAGGTCCCACCCACGGTGACCGCGGCGCCGGCGAGGTTGGCGACGATATCGATCACGCCGTAGCGCATGAAGTCCCCAGGAGACAGCAGCCGCGTGAGGTAGCCGTTGATCTGATCATCCGAGGGGACCGCACTCGCCGGGAGCGAGTCGGCGATCCGGGTGACGGCTTCGCCCCTGGCGACCTCGATCCGCTGCACCGTCAAGATCACATCACCGAGCTCGCTGACACCGACGAGCAAGACGTCTGCGGCGCCGACCTTCTTGCCGATCGCCGCGATGCACGTGGCATCGCCGGAGCACTTCGCGATCGCCTGGTCGAGCTGGTCTCCGTACATGGTGCGCGTCTGATCGGGGCCGAGCAGCTGCAGCGAGGTCAGCTTCGTCATCGTCGCGACGACGCGGTTCGCGATGCCGGGCAGGGCAGAGGAGCCGGAGCGGTACTCGATGACGACGACCTTGCGCTTGGGATCCGGATCCGCGTGCGCGTTGCCGCCGAGCAGCACGAGCAGAACGATCACCGCCGCCTTCATCGCGCTCCGAACAACGCACCGACGGAGGTCGGCTGATAGATCGAGAACATCGATTGTTCGCCGAGTGGCGGCAGGTCGCATGCCCAGCGCATGAAGAAGTCCGATGGCCCGCCACCCGGCGGCGTGAGCTGACACGCCGTGCGCACGCGCTGCGCCACCGACGAGCTCGCCATGTCGAGCAGCAGCCAGTCATGCGTCGAGACGTCGAGACAGGGCAGGATGACCTGGATGCCCGACGGGTCGTACTCTTCGATGTAGTAGCGGTTCTTCGTCACGAGGCCGACGTACTGGCCCCCCGGCAGCGTCACGAGATCGAGCGGCACCGCACCGAGCGACTTGAGGACCTGGGCGTGCTGCTTGGCCACGTCGTCCTGGTCGATGATCGTCTCGCGGCGTCCGGGAACCTGCAGCTCGATCGGCGTGCCACCGTCGAGTGGGATCGATTGCAGGATGATCGACGCACCGTCCGCGACGTACGAGAGACGGCTGCCGGTCGGCTGCGGACAGACCACGGG
>JACCQV010000159.1 GCA_013813945.1 Deltaproteobacteria bacterium
CGGCCTCGGCCTGCTCGGCATCGCCGCGCCCGAGCAGATGTGAGCCCGCCGTGACGCTCCAGGACAAGCTCGATTTCGAGCAACGCGCCGCCGCCGACCGCGCAGAGCTCGAGGCTCAGGCCAAGGAGCGCGGTGTCGCGCTCGTGTGTACCGAGCCTGCACGCAAACTCGATCCTGCGCTCGCCGTGTTCCTGGTCGGCACCGTCGTCGGAGTGATCGGCCTCGCGGTCGGCGTTCTGCCGCTCGCCGGCCTCGGGTTCGCGGTCGCGGGTGCGGGCATCCACCGGCTCGGCGCGCGCTGACCGTTCGTCGTCACCGAAGTTCTCATCGACCGTGCTATGGTCATCCTCATAGTCATGAAGGCTCGAAAAGTCCCTCCTTCGGTGATCTCGGCCGCCGAGTTCAAGGCAACGTGCCTCGATCTGATGGACTCCGTCGCCGAATCCGGCAGGTCGGTCCTGGTAACCAAGCGCGGGCGCCCCGTCGCGCTCCTGGCACCCGTGCGTTCACCGCGCGGGTCGGCGTTCGGGCTGCTGAAGGGACGGATCAAGGTACAGGGCGACATCGTCGCCCCCATCGATGTGAAGTGGAACGCATCGACGTGATCCTGCTCGATACGCACGTGCTAATCCGGTATCTCAGCGGAGACAAGAAGCTCGGCAAGCGCTCGCGATCCACGATCGATTCAGCGCTCGCTGCCGACGAGGTGTTCGCCTCGGCGATCTCGTACTGGGAGATCGCGATGCTCGTGGCAAAGCAACGCCTGCACCTCGACACCACGGTTTCGGCTTTGCGGGCCCTCGCGATCCGTCATGGGGTTCAGGAGGATCGAGTCGACGGCGAGGTCGCGATCTTGGCGGCCGAGCTTCCCGAGAGCCACGCGGATCCAGCGGATCGTCTGCTCGTTGCCACAGCGATGTCTCGTGGTCTCCTCCTGCTCACCGCGGACGAGACGCTGCTCGCATGGAAATTGCGCGGGTATCGAGCTCAGGACGCGACGGCCTGACCCCGGGCGAGCTGCGTCCGTGGGACTCACCGTGCCGCGGAGCGCGCGCCGCCGCCGCGGCCTGTCGGGCCTCGCGGTGCTACCGCTCGTCGTATGGGCCGAGGATCGCATCGTGCCTCACGAGGGTCACGACATTGGAGCCCGCCGCCTGATCGAGCTGCTCTCACGCTCACAGCTTGCCGAGCGAGCCGGGCGGGCGGCCGTGCTTGCCGCCGGCAATGATCAGCACCGCGAGCGTCAGGAAGTACGGCAGGAGCTGCGCGAGCTCGCTCGGGATCCCGACGGCGGCGACCTGGAGCTGGATGTTGATCGCCTCGGCGAGCGCAACGACCACGCACGCGAGCGCGGCGAGCTGCGGTCGCCAGCCGGCGAGGATGACCATCGCGATCGCGATGTAACCGCGCCCGCCGCTCATGTCCGCGACGAAGCCGCCGACCGCGAGCGTCAGCTGCGCACCACCCGCGCCGGCGAGCGCACCACCGACGAGCGCCGCCGCGAGTCGCGTCCGGACCGGAGACACACCGACGGAGACGAGCGCATCGGGACGGTCGCCCGCCGCGCGCAGCCGCAGGCCCCAGCGCGTGCGCGCGATCGCGAACGGCAGCGCGACGGCCGCGACGAGCGCGAGCCACAGGATCGGATTGCCGAGCAGCGAGCTTCCGAACGTGGGCACCGGCGGCGAGTTCGCGCCCTCGCCATAGAACAGCTGGAGCAGGAAGCGCGTGCCGCCGAGTGCGAGCAGGTTGAGAGCGACGCCGACGATCACCTGATCGGCGGCGAGCCGCAGCGCGCAGAAGATCTGGATCGCCGCGACGATCATTCCCGCCCCCAGCCCACCGAGCACCGCGAGGAAGGGAGAGCCGGTCGCATGCCCCACGACCGCGGCGGCGAACGCACCGAACAGGAGCTTCGCTTCGAGGGCGAGATCGATCACGCCCGCACGCTCCGTGATCGCGCCACCCATCGCGGCGAGTGCGTACGGCAACGCGATTCGCAGCACCTGAGTCAGGAAGGCGAGCGAGAACAGGGTCTCGATCATGTCAGGGCCTCGCGGCGGCGAACCCACGGCCCGGCGGCCGCGACCGCGAGCACGACGACGCCCAGCAGCATCTCGGTGAGCTCCTTGGGTACGACGTCAGCGACCGCGAGCCCGCCCGACGAGAGAAAGCCGAGCACCAGCGCCGCGATCGCGACGCCGATCGGATGCATGCGGCCGAGCAGCGCTGCCGCGATCCCGAGGAGCCCGGTGCCGCGTCCCAGGCCCTCCTCGAAGGCGTGCTTGTGGCCCATCACGAAGTTCGCGGCCGCGATGCCGGCGAGCGCCCCGGAGCCGGTCATCACCAGGATCTGCACGCGCCCGACCGAGATCCCGACGCTCCGTGCCGCGGATGGATCCTGGCCGACCGCGCGCCACGCCTGCCCCCACGTGGTGCGATTGCGGAGCCACCACACCGCGGCGACGGCGAGCATCGCGATCACGAGCGACGCGTTCACCGCGCTGCCGCCGAACCCGAGCTGCGGCAGCATCGCGCCTGGAGCGATCTTGCCGCCGGTCGTGGTCCCGCCGCGGAACAGCCACTCGTTGCCGATCCACAGCGCGACACCGACGACGATCGAGTTGAGCACGATCGACGTGATCACCTCGTGCGCCCCTCGCGTGACTCGCAGTACGCCGATCGCCGCGCCGACCGCACCGCCGGCAGCGGCGGCGGCGAGCAGACACAGCGGGATCGCGATCACGGCAGGAGTACCTGCCGGCAGCGTCACACCGACCACCGCACATGCGAGCACGCCGGCGGTGACCTGCCCTTCGGCGCCGATGTTGAACAGGCCGGCATCGAGTGCGAGCGCGACGGCGAGCCCGGTGAGCGTGACGCCCGTCGCCTTGTACAGCACCTGACCGAGGAGGTACGGATCGCCGAGCGTCCGCGTCACCATCAACGACCACACATGCCCTGGCGCCTTGCCCGCGGCGAGCATCATCAGGCTGCCGAACGCGATCACGACGAGCAGTGCGATGAGCGCGGCCAGCAGCTCGCGCCGCGGGTTACTGCCGGGACGCAACCACTGCGCGAACCTGGTGCGCTCGGGCGTCGGCGCCCCGCGCTCGGTCACGCGCGCACCTCGACATCAGTGGCGCCGGTCATCAAGGTCCCGAGCGCCGCCCGTGCATCGGCCGAGCGCAGCGCCGCTCCGGCGCGCTCGCCGACGATCTTCCCGCGCAGCAGCACCACGACGCGGTGACATAGCGCGAGTAGCTCGTCGAGATCGGCGGAGATCACGAGGACGCCGGCACCACGCAGTGCCGCGGCACGCAGCTGATCGTGGATCCGCGCGACCGCGCCGAGGTCGACACCGCGGGTCGGTTGCGAGGCGACGACCGCCGTCAGTGCGGGGCGCGACAGCTCGCGGCCGACGACGACCTTCTGCTGGTTGCCGCCGGACAGCGCACGCACGATCGCATGCGGATCGGCCGGGCGGACGTCGAGCTCGGCGATCCGGTCGCGTGCGTTGCTCTGCACGCGCTCGCGATCGATGCGCCACCGCCCCGTGATGTCGGCGCGACCGAGCGCGAGGTTGTCGGCGATCGTGGCGTCGAGCAGCAGGCCGCCGTGGTGGCGATCCTCGGGAATGTGCGCGAGCCCGGCCGACAGCCGTGCTGCCGGCGACGAGCGCGTGACGTCGCGGCCGCCGAGCTGGATGGTGCCGCGCATGCCGGAGATCAGGCCGACGATCGCGAGGGCGAGCTCGCGCTGGCCGTTGCCGTCGACACCGGCCACTCCGACGATCTCGCCAGCACGCACCTCGAGCGACGCATCGTGCAGACCACCGATCGAGACCCGCTTCGCAGCGAGGACGACCTTCGCATCGGCCGCTGGCTCGGCGACCTGCGCCGGCGCGGGCAGATCGGCGCCGACCATCGCGCGCGCAATCGCGGCGACATCGACGTGCGAGCCGTCCCGCGCCTCGCGCAGGTCGAACGTCGCGACCGTTGCACCCGCGCGCAGCACGGTGACGTCGTCGGCGACCGCGCGGACCTCGTCGAGCTTGTGGGTGACGATCACGATCGTGGTGCCCGTCGCGGCGAGCTTCCGCAGCGTCGCGAGCAGGCCATCGACCTCGACCGGTGCGAGCACCGCGGTCGGCTCGTCGAGGATCAGAAGCTTCGCACCGAGATGGAGCGCCGCGACGATCTCCGCCCGCTGCGCCGCGCCGACCGAGAGCTCGCCCGCCTCCGCCCATGGATCGATCGGCAGCCCGACCTGGTCGCCGAGCTTCTTCAGCGCCTCCGCGGTCGCCGCGAGCCCGAGGATCGGGCCACCCTCGACGCCGAGCACCGCATTCTCGACGACGCTCAGCGTTCCCGCCGATGCACCGTGCTGCTGCACGATCCCGATACCCGCCGCGCGTGCACGGATCCGATCCCAGCGTGCGACGTCGACCGTCGTTCCGCCGATCGCGAGCGTGCCGGCGTCGGCGTGCAGCACGCCGGCGATGATCTTCACCAGCGTGCTCTTCCCTGCCCCATTCTCGCCGACGAGTGCGTGCACGGTGCCCGCACTCACGCTGATCCGCGCGGCCGACAGCACCTCGCGCACACCGAACCGCTTCGTCAGTGTGGCCTCGATCATCGGTCCGGCACCTTGATCGCGCCAGTCACGATCTCCTCGGAGAGTGCGCGCACGCGCGTCACCACCTCGATCGGCAACAGATGACGGTTGCGCTCGTCCGCGACGAACCCGACGCCTTTCTCCGCGAGCCCGAGCTCGTGCAGCCCGCCACGGAACTCGTTCGCGATGACCTGCTTGACGACATCGAGCACCGCGACGTCGACGCCCTTGACCATGCTCGTGATCACGCAGCACGGCGCGGCCTCGTACTGATCCGAGTCGACCCCGATCGCGCGGCCGTCGTGGCGGCGGGCGGCGGCAAACACGCCATCCCCCGTCTTGCCGGCAGCGTGGAAGATGACGTCGGCGCCCTTCGAATACTGCGCGCTCGCGAGCGCTTCGCCGAGCGATGGATCCGCGAAGGCCTTCGGCTCGGTTCCCGCGTACGCGGACAGCACGCGGCAGGTCGGGCAGACATGGCGCACGCCGGCCTCGTAGCCCGCCTCGAACTTGCGGATCAGCGGGATCTTCATTCCACCGACGAACCCGACGATCTTCGTGCGCGACACGAGCGCCGCGATCGCCCCGACCAGGAAGCTACCCTCGTGCTCGCGAAACTGCAGCCCCGCGAGGTTCGGCAGATCGCCGACGCCAGGTGACGGGCTGTAGTCGATGCCCGCGAACCGGACCTTGGGGAACTGCACCGCGAGTCGTTCGAGATCCGGGCCGAAGATGAACCCGACCCCGATCACCAGGTCGACGCCACGCGCCGCGAGCGTCCGCAGCGCGCTCTCGCGATCGGAGCCCTCGCTGGGCTCGATGTACTCGACGTGGATGCCGAGCTCGTCGCGTGCGCGTTGCAGCCCGCGCCACGCTGACTCGTTGAACGACTTGTCGTTCTTCCCGCCGACGTCGAAGACGAGCCCGACGCGGAGCCCGCTGCCGGCGCGCTTCGCCGCGGCGGGGACGAACACCCAGCCGGCGATCACGAGCGCGACATTGGCCGCGAGCAGGATCCCGATCAGGCGTCGCGCAGTCACCTATAGGATGATAGGCCCGGCGCAGTCCGCGATCAGCGTGGGATCGAACTTGATCGACCACTTGAACATGAAGCCGTTGTCGGCCGGCCACAGGTCGGTGACGCGCATCTTCCAGACGCCGTTGAGCGTCGTCCCCGCGAAGCCCGCCCACGGTGCGATCGGCTTGTAGTTTCCGGCCGGCAGCTGCTCGCTGAATCCCGGGCCCATCATCGTCGGGGCCTCGAGCATCGATTGCGGCGCGCTCGCGGTCCAGCAGTACTCGGCGCCCATGCCGGCGACGGGCGTCCCCGCATCATCGGAATCGTTGGCCTGGCCCAGGTGAATCTCGCCGCCGCTACGGTCGACGAACTTGTGCAGGACGAACACGCCACCGGATGGCGTCAGCAGCTCGATCTGAAGGTCGCGCAGGTACGAGTGCTCCATGTTCACGCACACGGCGAGCAGCTTGCTCGGATCGAGGAGCGTCGCATTCGCAGGAAACCCGACGAAGTTCAGCGTCGAGACGTACGACGCGTGACACTCCTTGGCGACGCAGTTCGGCAGGGTCGGATCGCCCGAGCACTGCGCGTCGGTCGAGCACGTCGTCGACTGGCCGATGCCATCGGGCAGCGCGAGCGGCTGGGCCTCGGGCTGCTCGACCGAGCCGCACACCGGGCAGTCGCCAATGCCGGAGCAGTCGGTGTCCGAACAATCGACGCGGTTGTCACCGTCGTTGTCGACCGCGTCGGTGCAGACCTCGGCGCCATTCGGTGCATCGACGCCGCTGGTGTCGTCGCCTGCGCCGGGGCGACTCGCCGGGCCGCACGCCGCACCGAGGAGGATCAAGCCGCCAGCGATCAGGGAACCGAGTGCTCGCATGGCCGGCATAGTAGGAGGACGCGCGGCCCGATCAAGCCCAAACGGCTGTCGACTCAGGCCGCCAGGCCCATACGATCGGCCTCACAGGATCGGGCTATCGGAGCAGGTCGTGATCTCCATGATCAGATACAGGAGAACGCGCTCCTGAGGATACAGACCCGCGTGCTCGCTGTTCGCCGTCTGGAACGTGGTGAACAGCACCTTGCCGCAACCGGCGGGCTCGAACGTGATGGCGGCCGGTCGGCTCGTGCCAGTGGGCTCACCCGGCTTGCTCCCGGTGAGCCACGCCTTCGGCGTGTCGTAGACTGGCAGCGAGTTCTCATCGAGGCCGATCTGGACAGGGTTGAGCTTCTTGACCCAGTTCCACAGGTCGGTGATCTCGAACATGTTCGGGTTGTACATCCCGACGCTGGTGCCGTTCTCGGTCGGGCCGCTCTGCAGACCGAGCCACGCGCTCAGCGCCGGGTCGACGACCTTGCCGTCGGGCGAGTTGTAATACCCGCCATCGGCATCGCCGATCGTCGTCAGGGTCCCGGTGAACGTCACCGGATCGTAGGTGCCATCCGAATCCGCGCCGGAGTCGCCGAGAGTCACCTGCTGCGGGAACGCGCGGTCCACGATCTCGCCCGACCAGTCGGTGACGTAGAGCTTGCCGCCCTCGCTGACGTAGCGCCGGATGTTGCCGAGGATCGTTTGATCCTGGAGCATCGTATCGATCTCCGACGGCATGCCCGCCTTACAGGGGAAAAAGATGATGTGGTACTTGCGCAGCTCCGTCATGTTCGAGAGCAAGTACGCGACCGAGCCCGGCATGCTGACGTCGCCGTCGTAGTCGAGGATGTCGAGCTCGGGGCCCAGCTCGCCGGCCGGGCTCGAGAATGAGTTCCCCGAGAGGGTGCCAACACCGAGCTTGCCGAGGATGTCCTCGATGTTGTCGCTCGTGCCCTGCGCCATCGCCATCTTCGGCATGTAGCGGCCCGTGCTGGGATCCCACACCGACGGCAGCGTCGTCTGCTGCGACGTCAGCGCGAGGGTCCCCCGCGTCAGGTCGTACTCGCTCTCGATCCGGAACTGTCCCTTCTCGATGACGACCCAGTAGTGACCTGGCGCCGTCTCGAGGGTGAAGCTGCCATCGGCGCCGGTGAGCACTCCGCCGCCCGGCGTGGCGACGCACGCTTCGCAGTACACGCCCGAGGGAATCGGAGCTGGTCTCGCCGTGCTGACGTAGACGAGAGCGCCGGCGACCGGAATCTCCTGCCCCGCCAGCGCCTGACCCGGACCCTGGTTTGGGGCGTAGACCTTGCCCGTGAGCGTCGCGCCGCTGCCCGGCGCATCGACATCGCCCGTGTCGTCGCCGCCACCGCGGCCGGATGGGCCACACGCAGCAACGAGAATCGAGAGGAGAACCAATGACGTTTTGAGCCCCTGCATTTTCGTGGGCCCATCCTAGGTGGGCTCACCGATCGATCAAGGGAAATGCGCTCTCCTCGTATGCTACGTTCAAGTCGCAGGGGGTTCGCACATGGGCATCATCAGTTTCATCAAGGGTGGCGTCGCGGAGCTCGCGATCGCACGGCCGGATTCCGCAAAGGATCAGTGGGTCTACAAGCATCCGGACCAGACGATCCCGATGAAGGCGCAGCTCACCGTCGACTCGGACGAGGTCGCCCTGTTCTTCAAGGACGGCAAGTACGTCGGCTCGTTTTCGGCAGGCCGCCACACCCTGGACGCCTCGAACATCCCGTTCCTCGGCCAGCTGGTCGACAAGTT
>JACCQV010000526.1 GCA_013813945.1 Deltaproteobacteria bacterium
AGCATGCTCTACGCGGACTTGCGCTGTTCGGTGCTATTCGCGAAGCGCTCGACCCAGCTCACGAAGGCCGTGACGAACTTCTGGAACAGCTCGCGTGTGGAGGCGACGAGCTCGCCCTTGTCGTCCCACAGCTTCGCCGAGTTGCCGATGTACATCTCGGGCTGGGTCAGGCACGGCACGTCGAGGTACGCGAGTGACTGGCGCAGGTGATGGTTCGCGCCGAAACCACCGATGCTGCCACCCGCCTGGCTGATGACCGCGCCGGGCTTGCCGGCCCAGACACTCTTGCCGTACGGCCGCGAGCCGACATCGAGGGCGTTCTTCAGCACGCCTGGAACCGAACGGTTGTATTCAGGCGTCGCGAACAGCACGCCGTCCACTGCCTTCACTGCGGAGCGCAGCGCGAGCCATTCCTTTGGCGGTGTGGCCTCGAGATCCTGGTTGAACAGCGGCAGCTGGCCGATCGGGATCGGGACGAAGGTCAGCTCGGGCGATGCGAGCTCCACGATCGCATTGGCGACCTTGCGAGTCGTCGAATCCTTGCGAAGGCTGCCGACGACGAGGGCGATGGTTCGAGGCATGCGATCACCGTAGCCGTGAGAGTCCAGGTCGGCTTGCACCTCACGGTGGCATCGCGCGAGATCCCGAGGTGACGCCAGCGCCCACCGGAGAGCTCGCATTCGCTGGCGTCAGTTCAGCCCCTTCGACCATTGCGCGACGTCGCGCTTCTGTCGCTCGAGCTTTGCCTCGCCGTAGGCAGCACTGGCCAGGGCGCCGAGCTCCTTCGCCTTCGCATGGTCCCGGCCGCCCGCCGCTGCTCGGGCGCGCGCGTAGTGGATGAATGCGAGCTCGTGTGGCTCGATATCAGCCACCTTGGCCGCGCCGAATGCTGTCTCGAGCTGCCCGACTCGCGCAGGATCGATCGTGCGCTCGACCGCGTCACAGTAGACGACCCCGGCCAGCGCGGTGAGCGTGCTGTGATGGTTCGCGCCCAGAGTCTTCGTCAGGCCGCGAGCAGCGAGCTCGAAGTTGGGGCGTGCGACGGCCGACGCACCGCGTGCGAGGGCGAGTTGCGCGAGGTTGACTCGTGTCGTCAACGTCTCCTCGCCCTCGGGGCCCTGGTTCGCTTCGAAGATCGCGAGTGATCCAGTGAACGCGGTCTCGGCGGCCTTGTCGTCACCGGAGAACTGCAATGCGATCGCGAGTCCGTTCTGCACCCGGGCGACGAGATCGTGCTTCGGGCCGAGGGCAGTGCTCAGGAGCGTGATCGACTCGCGGTACGCCTTGATCGCGGCGGCATAGTCGCCAAGGCGCAGCGACGCACGGGCGGTGTTGCCCATCGCGTAGCCGACGCGAGGATGCTTGTCGCCGAGCTTGGCGAGCAGGATCGCGTGCGCCTGGCGGTGCAGCTCTGCGGCGGCCTGGTATTCGCCGAGGCTGACCTTTGCGAGGCCCATCGTGTCGAGGGTGATCCCGACGTTGACATGGTCGGGACCGAGCAACTTCACGTTGAGGTCGCGTGCCTTCTCGAGCTGCTCGACCGCCTCACGCGGCCGGTCGGTCTCGACGAACAGAAAGCCAAGGTTCGTATATGTGTCTGCGACGTCCGGGTGTTCGTCGCCGTGGACGCCGCGATAGATCGCGAGCGCCTTCTCGAAGTTCTCGCGCGCACCGTCCATCTTGCCCTGGCGTTGCAGGGTGGCCGCGAGGTTGTTGTGCGCGTCCGCGATCGGCAGAACGGCATCGGGACGGGCACGCTGGCGGAGCGCGAGCGCGGCCTCGATCTCGATGCGCGCCTTGTCGAGCTCGCCACGTTCGAGCCACAACGTGCCGACATTCATGTGCAGCGTCGCGCGAAGCTCCGGCGGGTTGCCGGCGCGGAGGACGGCTGCCTCGGCAGCGGCAGCCCACTGGTGCGCATCGTCGTAGCGAGCGAAGTGAACTCCGACGGCATACACGCGCCTGGTCCACGCTTCGGCGGCGAGCTCGTCATCGCGAGCCTTGGCAGCTTCGCGCGCGGCTTCGTCCAGGATCGCCTCCAGTTGATCGAACCGGCTGATCGCACTGTAGACGTGGGCCTGGACGATCAAGGCGCGCGCGAGCAGCGGCGAGTAGCCGACGCCGCGGATCTGCAGGACGAGCGGATCGATCTCCTTGCCGGCGGCAACGAACTGCCCGGTCTTTTGCAGGCCGCTGATCCGTTCCACTCGAGACTCGAGCTCCCGGATCGTCGCGAGCTTGTCCGCAGGTGGCGGCTCGCGATCTCCGAGCGTCGCGTCGATCCGCGTGCAGGCGTCTGCGTCGGGCAGTCCCTGAACTGCTGCCGCTGCGCGCTCGACAGCCGCTGGTTCGGTGACCCGTGCGAGTACGCCGCCGAGCTGGTCGAGCTGGTCGAGACGTCGCTGCAAGCACGCACGCTGCCGATCGCCGACGACCTCCGACTGCTTGCCCTGCGAGGTCGCGCGACACGAGGCCGTACTTGCTGTCTCCCACCGCGTGCCGTACGCAGAGATCAGCCGGCCAACCGTGAGTGCGGTGGCCCCCGCGTTGCGGGCCTTCGTTGCGTCGAATGCCGATCGGATCGCCTGCGTGCGCTCGGCCCCGAACACGAGACGTGCGCGCTCGTCGGCAACGCTGCACGGGTCGGTCTTGCTCGCGGTCAGCGTCGTCGCACCGACCGTTGCGATCGCACCGAGCGCCACCCCGGCGGCGATCCAGCCGGCGACGGACGACCGCTTCGTCAGCTTGCCAAGCAGCGATGGCATCGACGGAAACCGCCGCCGCGGATCCGCATGCAGTCCGCGCTCGAGCACCCGGCGGATCGACGCAGGCACCCGTGGCGAGGACGGGATCACGAGCTCGGCATGCATCGCCGCGTGGAGCTCCTCGAGCGAGCCGCCGGTGAACGGCCGCGCGCCGTACAGCGCCTCGTAGAGCGTGACGCAGAAGCTGAACTGATCGCTGGCCTCGGTGGCGGTCTCGCCGCGCAGCTGCTCCGGCGCCATGTACGCCGGCGTTCCGATCAGGGACCCCGCGAGAGAGAGGGTCATCGCGAGCTCGGACCCGCGGGCGTCGGTCGAGACGTCGCCACCCGATCTCTCGACGCGCACGAGGCCGAAGTCGCCGACCTTGGGCGTTCCTGCTGCCGAGACGAAGACGTTGTGCGGCTTGAAGTCGCGATGGACGAGGCCGACGGCATGCGCGGCGGCCAGGCCTCGACCGGCCGCGGCGAACAGCTCGAGGATCGTGCGTTGCTTCCGGGGGGTGGAGAGCCAGGCGTCGAGGGTGACGCCGTCCACGTACTCCATCGCGACGTATGCGCTGCGATCGTGACGCCCGGTCTCGTACACCGCGACGACATTTGGATGCGTGAGCCGCGCCAGCGCCTGTGCTTCGCGGCGAAGGCGATCCTCGCCCTCGACATCGAGCAGGTGAGCCCCGCGCCGGATCTTCACGGCGACCAGGCGGTCGAGCTCGGGGTCACGCGCTCGATACACGATACCCATCGCACCCTGACCGATGACGCCGATCACCTCGAAGCGACCGACTCGCTCGATCTCCATCGCCGCGCCGGGATCGGTGCCGCTGCTCGCGAGCGCGAACACCAGGTTCCGGCAGTCATCGCAGTCGCCGATATGGGACTCGATCTGAGCCGCCGCGCCGACCGCGAGCGCTCGACTGACGAACTCAGCGATCTCGGTCTCGTCGGGACAGGGCATCGATGGGAACGCGAGCCTGGACGAGGAAGCGGCAGCGTGCAAATGACGAAATGCACTGCCGGAAGCGAAACGAGCTCGCGTCGCCGGTTACGTACTTCGGCTCACCGAAATCACGTCGGCGTCGTCGGGCTAGAGGAGAACGCCACCGGTCGGAAGGCCGGCATCGGCGGCGGGTGGCGCCGTCGGTTCCGCGCTTCCAGCTCCGCTTCCGTCTTCACTGCCCGTGCCCGGTTCGATCGGAAGGGCCACGCCTGGCGGTGCCGTCGGCCGTTCGCCCGGTGGCAGCGGCGGAAACGTCGCTGTCGCTGCGCCGGCCGGTCCTGCGCGGAGCTCGCCGACGAGCTTGCGCACGTACAGTGCCCAGGCCGCGGCATCGGTGACGTGACGGGGCCGCTGCTTGGCCGCCATCTCGAACTCGTTCGCCGCTTCGGTCAGCGCCTCGGACGCAGTGCGTAGCTTCGCGGACGCGCGCCAGTATCCGACGTCTCCGAGCAAGCGCTCGATCTCGTCGCGCGCATCGATTCGCTCGTCATCCCGTCCGAGCGAACGGGCCACGAGGAGTGCCTGCTTGAGCTGCGCCTCGGCATCGTCGATCTTGGTGACCTCGCGCGCGGTGAGCAGTGTCGTGGAGTGGTCTCGCAAGATCGCGAAGTAGTGAGCTGCGAGCTCGGCCTTGTCATCGGTCTCGTAGGGCGCACACGGCGCCTCGGGTGGGATCTTCAGCGCCTTCCATTCGGCGCCACCGAGTGACGACTCGCCCCACGGCGGGAACGTTCGACCGTGCTCGACGACGACCCGGTCGGCCTCGCACGTGATCAGGTAGCGCTGGCTGTTGATCTTGCCGAGGATCACCATCGCTGCGATTCCGCCGCCGACGACCAGCGTCAGCGCCCCGATCAGCATCGTCTTGCGACTGCGCGGCTTGGTCGCTCCGCCCGCGCCGTCGTCATCACCGTCGTCGTCGTCGCCGTCGTCGCCATCGGACGCACGCCATCGCGACTTCTTCGCCCGTGCCTGCGCCGCCGCAGGTAGCTGGGTCGCGCCCACCGCGGCGCGAAGATCATTCTCGTTGTACGTGCTCGGAAGAAGCGGGTCGGCGGCCAGGTCGGTTGCGCGGGTGTCCGCCTGGCCGGACATCGCCGGCTGGCCGGACATCGCCGGCTGGCCGGACATCGCCGGCTGGCCGGACATCGCCGGCTGGCCGGACATCGCCGGCTGGCCGGACATCGGGGGGCCGGACATGTCCGTCCACGACATCGCGTCCGGGCTCTCGGGCTGCTGCG
>JACCQV010000563.1 GCA_013813945.1 Deltaproteobacteria bacterium
GCGATGCTCACCAGGTGGCGCGGCACGCACCTTTAATAGCAGATGCGAAGTGATAAGGTGGCTCGGTGTCCGTAGATCGGGTGGATCGAACCGGCCAGGTGATCGGCCAGCGGTTCCGGATCGACGCCCTGATCGGCAAGGGCGCGATGGCGGACGTCTATCGCGCCATCGACCTCCAGACCTCGGCCAACGTGGCGGTCAAGGTTCTCCGCTCGGCGCTCGTCAGTGACTCGGCAGTCATGCAGCGGTTCCACCGCGAGGGCGAGGTCCAGGCGCGCCTGCGGCACCGCAACATCGCAGCCCTGCTCGCGACGGGAGTCACCGAGCAGCGAGAGCCCTACCTGGTCGTGGAGCTCCTGCGTGGCAAGACCCTGCGCGGAGTGATCAAGCAAGAAGGTCGCGTCGCTGCCAAGCGAGCCTCGAGCTACGCCTGGCAGGCCTTGCAAGGACTGGCGGCTGTCCACGCGGCCGGGATCCTTCACCGCGATCTCAAGCCCGCCAACATCATGCTCGAACCGTCACCAGGACCGATCGAACGCGTGGTCCTGATCGATTTCGGGTTCGCGAGCTTCGACGGCAGCGCGAAGCTCACGGCCCAGGGCACCGTGGTCGGCAGCTTGCGCTACATCGCACCGGAGCGTCTGCGCGGCGAGCCGATCGACCAGCGCAGCGATGTCTACGCGATCGGCGTGATGCTGTACGAGCTCTTGATGGGGCACCCGCCGTTCCACGATGATGACGACTTCGCTCTCATCGAGATGCACCTGAACGATCACCCACCTGCGCTCGATCCAGCCCTCCCCCGCGAGCTCGAGACCGTGATCGCCCGCGCCCTCGCGAAGCACCAGGACGACCGCTATGCGACCGCCTCTGAGATGGCGGCAGCGATCGAGGCAGCGTCGCTCGTCATCCAATGACGCACACGTTCGACCCTTGCCACGGTCGCAACAAGCCACAGATTGTGCTCGGTGTCGGCCACATCGCACAGCCTCCGCCTGTTGATCGTCGAGGACCATCACGATACCGCGATGCTGCTGTCGACCTTGCTCGAGCTGCGCGGCCACGAGGTCGAGGTCGCGGAGAACGTCGAGGACGCGCTACGGCTCGCCGGACAGCAACAGTTCGATCTGGTCGTCAGCGACGTGGGTCTCCCCGACGCGAGCGGCTACGACCTGATGCGCCAGCTTCGCGAGCAGATGCCGATCCGCGGGATCGCGATCAGTGGCCGGGGTGGTCCCGACGACATCAAGAGGAGTCGCGACGCGGGATTTTCGGAGCACCTGACGAAGCCGGTCGGGCTCAAGAAGCTCGAGCAGGCGATCGGTCGGGTGATCGGTGAGTCCCGCAGCCCCGCTACTGGATGACGATCTGCTTGAGATCGAGGCCGCCTGCGAACATGTACGAAACGGCGCTGCCGTAGCCGTACACCTCGACGCCACACCCGGACGGGCACGTGATCCGATGCTGCCCGGCCGCGACCATGGTGCGGTTCGCGCGATACGTCCCGTTCGCGAACGGGGTCATCGAGACCGGCACGCCATCGACCAGGACCGCACCCTGCGAAGGCGCGGAGATCGACAGGAAGTTCTTCGCATACGCGTTCGGCACCAGGATCGTGTAGTCGTTGCGGTACTGCTCGGCCGGCACGGCGATCGATAGATCCGGATCGCCCTCGCCGACCGAACCGCCGAAGAACGGATCCGCCCAGATCGCCGACTGCAGGTAGTGGCCGACGAGGATCGGTTCGTTCGCCGCGATCGCGGTGTCGACCTGGATCTTGACCTCGCAGAAGTCACCGGGTCCGAGCGTTCCACATGAGCCCGCGATCGGTGCAGGCTGGAACGTGATCGTGGTGCCGGGCTTCTGCGCCATGATCCGGAGCATGTCGGGTTCGTTCGCGCCGCGCGCCTGGCTGCGAACGAGGGCGAACGTCTTCCCCCACGTCGACGTCGGAAACATCATCTCCTCGATGTGATCGGCGCAGCACGGGCCTGACGTCATCTGCGCGTTGGGCGGCGTCGTCTCGCCGAACACCGTGGCTTCGTGCCCGCCGAACACGCCGAACGTCTGGTTGGTGCCGACCGCCTTGACCTTGGTGCCCGTCAGATCGCCGCCGACCGCGGCCTGCAGCGTGAGGACCTCGAACGCATCGAGCGTGAACGTCGTCGCCACTCCGGCCGCGATCGCCGGCTGGGTGGCGCTCGCCTGAACCGCCGCCTTGGGCGTGACCTCGACGGTCGTGCCGTCTTGCCACGCGACGATCGAGAGATAGCCGTAATACGGATGATTCCCCGGTGCCGGCGTGCGGCGGTCGAGCGTCGCGTAGCTCATCACGTAGTACTCGGTATCGAACGCAGCGCGCGGAATGAGGAGCGAGGCGTCATTCGAGAACACGTTGACGTTATCGAGCGGGTTGAACTGATACGCGACGATCGGCAGCGTGGAGGTCAGCTTGTAGGCCTTGCGTGCCTCGCCCGTGCCCTGGATCGATTGATCCGGGATCAGCGCCGGCATTCCGTTCGGCTGCGGCAGCAGGGCCTGGACCGCACCCGCGGCGACCGTGCGCGTGATGGTCTCGTTGTTCGGCCCGGTCAGGGT
>JACCQV010000619.1 GCA_013813945.1 Deltaproteobacteria bacterium
ACCCATGGCGCTCGACACGCAGGGTCTCGGTGAACAGTGCGCGCAGCGTGTCCTCGGCCTTGCCGCCCTTGACCTGCGCGATGCGCGAGAACATGTCGATCTCGCGGCCCATCGGCTGCACGCCGACGGCAGCGAACGCGAAGGCTGCTTCCTTGCGACGGCCGAGCGCACCGAGCCGCTCGTTGACGATCTGACCGTAGATCTGCTCCGCGACGATCCGGCGGAAGTCCTTGACCGAAGCTTCGCTGCGGTGCGGGAACACGTTGTTGACCGTGATGAACGCCATCGGCAGTTCCTTGTCGGTCACGATCGAGACGCGCGTGCCGTCCGCCTTGGGCACGCCCGCGTCGGGGCGCGGGCGGGGCTTGTCGGGGTTCTTGAGATCGCCGAACCGCGCCTGGATCTCCTTCTCGATGGCAGCCGGATCGAGATCGCCGACGGCGATGACCGCCATCAGGTCGGGGCGGTACCAGTCCTTGTAGTAACGGACCAGCGCATCGCGCGGTGCGCCCTTGAGGATCTCCGGGAGACCGATCGGCAGGCGATCGCCATAGCGCGATCCCTTGAGCAGGACCTTGGCCTGCTTGTCGAACACGCGCATCGCGGCGCCACGACCGAGGCGCCACTCCTCCATCACCACGCCACGCTCCTTCTCGACCTCGGCCGCATCGAACGTGATGTTGCCGGCCCAGTCGCGCAGGATGTCGAGACCCTTGCCGACGAACTCCTTGTTGTCGGTCGGGACGGTGAGCTTGTAGATCGTCTCGTCGAAGTCCGTCGACGCGTTGAGATCGGCACCGAAGCCCATCCCGATCTTCTCGAGGTAGTTGATGATCTCGGCCTTCGGGAAGTTCTTCGTCCCGTTGAACGCCATGTGCTCGGCGAAGTGCGCGAGGCCGCGCTGATCGTCATCCTCCTGGACCGAGCCCGCGTTGACCGCGAGCCACAGGAACGCGCGGCCTTCGGGCTTGCCGTGCTTGAGGATGTAGTAGGTCAGGCCGTTCGCCAGCTTGCCCTTCTTGACCTCGGGCCAGAGCGGTAGCACCGCATCGTCGCCGGTCGGGATCGGGGCGACCTTGTCCGTCGCGACCGGAGCTCCGTCGGGACCGGGGCCCGGGCCGGGTGACGGCGTGGGCTTTGAGCCACCGCATGCGACGAGGGTCGCGAGAGTGAGAGTGAGCAGGCGTCGGGTCGTCATGGCCGCGACCTTGCCACGGCGCGCGCGCCGGATCGACTGTCGCAGGCTGTCTCAGGTTCGCGGAGGCACGATCGTGCCGGTCCCGTCGGTGTAGTTCCCGCGGATCCGGATCACGCCCGCACCGCCACCGCCGCCGCCTGCGCCCGATCGGTCGACCAGTTCACCCGGCCGTCCGTTGAGCAGCGTCGCGGGCCCGCCGCTTCCGCCGCCGCCATTCCCGAGGGCCATGCCGCCGACGCCGCCGGGGCCCGGCACACCCGTTTCCGACGCCGCACCGCCGGCGGAGCCTATGTCCGAGAGATTGCCGCCACCACCGCCGCCGCCACCGGCGGCGATCAACGCACCCGTGACGATCACGTTGATCCCATCGAGAGCGATGAGCCCGCCGGATCCGCCGCCACCGCCACCGCCGTTCAAGTCAGCGCCGCCGCCACCGGCACCACGCGCGAGGACCTTGCCATTGACCGTGAGGGTGCCGCCCGTGATCAAGATCACCGCACCGCCGCCACGTCCCGCGATGGCGCCGTTCGATCCAGCGCCCGTGCTGCCCGGGCAACCGCCGCGAGGCACGGTGACGTTCGAGCTCGGGTTCGCAGCAGGTTGCCCACCGGGTGCGCCGGCCGTCCCGCTCGAACCACCAAAGCCGCCACGTCCACCGAACGTACCGCCGGCCCCACCGCCGCTGTTCGACGCGGTCGCACCCGCCGGGATCCCGGTTCCACACGCGCTTGATCCTGCCCCTGCACCGGGACTTCCGGGCAATCCCGACGAGACGTCGAGTACACCCTCGATCTGAACCGTGAGCTGCTCGACCCCTACGAGCACCAGCGGGCGCGAGCCCCTCGCAACGAGGCGGCCATCGAGCGTGATGATTCCGTTCGCGAGCACGCACGCCGGAGCGCTAAGAGGAAGCGCGCAGAGCGCACTGGAGTCCGTATCGATCGTGAGTTGACTCAACCCGGCGAAGTTCGTAGGCGCCGGTGTCTGGCAGTGCTGATACAGGTCACGCCCCCAGCAGTTTGTCGGCGCATCGATGAGCTGCGCATCGGGCGATAACGAAGCATCCACCGGCGCATCGAGATAGGCGTCGGGATCAGCTGCATCCGCGACGACCGCGTCGCTGCTGCACGCGGGTCCGACGGGATCGCGGCACAGCCCGTTCTCGCAGCTCATCGCGCCGGCGCAGGGTTGCGCGTTCGTACAGCGGATCGCGCAGTTGTTCTCGCTGCCCGGGCGATAGCAGCCGGCCCACACGAGCGCGCACGCGACGAGCGGAACGAGTCTCATTTCGGCACGTGGGAGAGTACGTCAAATAACGACGCGAGCTCGTCCTCCTTCTTCGCAGCATCGCGCCGCCCGAGCTCGATCAGCTCTGCGGCGAAGTTACCGTCGAACAGCAGGTACGAGAGGAAGTCGCTCTCGTGTCGGCCCTCTCCGCGGCCCGCGAGCCGATCGATCAACTTGCGGGCGAGCAGACCGCTGACCCGCATGCGCCCCGCGGCGACGAAGTCCGCGGCCATGGCTCCGATGTCCTCCGAGGGGCGGATGTGTACTGCCTGGATCCGGCGCAGGGGTGCGCCGCGCATCCGCACGAGCTCGTGGTTCATCGTCTGCTCGAATTGGTCGCCGAAGGAGGCGTGGCCCGCTTCCAGGATCAAGTTGATCCGCTGCATGCGCTGAAGGTCGTACTCGGTGTGATCGAGCATCAGCGCGTTGAGCGCCTTGCCCGCGAGGAACAGCGGCTTGGGATACGCCTCGACGCGCGGCGGATCGGTGACGACGGGCGCCGGCTTGAGGTGGCGCAGCGAGACCAGCAGCAGGCGATCCGCACCGAGCCGGATCGCCGGCGACATCGGCGTGTTCTGGCGCAGGCCACCATCGGTGAAGTACTCCTCCCCGATCTTGACGGCGGGGAACAGCATCGGGATCGCGGCGGACGCGAGGACATGGCGCGGGCCGATTCGCGCGGCGCGGTGGCGGACGAACGGATCGCGGCTCCACTCACGCGGCACAGGCTCGGCGCTCGACAGGAACACGACCGTGTGGCCACTCGCGACGTGGGTCGCCGACACCGAGATCGCGTGCAGCTTCTTGCCGCGGAGGTTCTTGTCGATCCCACGCCACGGGATCGCGCGGATCACGAACCGCTCGAGGCCACTGGTGTCGAGGATGCCGCCGTAGCGGAAGCTGCCGGGCGGAGGAGGCGGCGGATCGGAGCCGAGCAACATCCGGCCAGCGCGCAGCAGATCCTTCGGCTTGAGGCTGATCAGCTCCTCGAGCCGCAGCGCGCGCCACGCCGAGTTGATCTGCTCGGCCTGCGAGGCCGGGTCGCCCATCGTGGCCGCGAGAAACGCCGCATTGATCGCGCCGACCGAGGTCCCGGTCACGATGTCGAGCGGCACGTGTCGGCCGAGGCGCTTCGCCAGATCGGTGCGAAGGTAGTGAATGATTCCGGCTTCGTACGCGCCACGCGACCCACCGCCCGACAAGACGAAGCCGATCCGGGGTCGGGACTGCGGCGCTTGCACCGATCCCATTGTAGACGCAACCCGACCCCCGGGTGGTTGTCCAACCACCATGAAGCTCGCCGCAATCGGCGCGATCCTCGCCGTGTCCACCAGCGTCACCGTCAGGGCGCGCGCCGAGACCTCCTTCGTCGAGTACTCCGAGAACGTCTCGCGGCGCCCGACGCAGCAACTGACCGAGGCCGCGTGTGACCTCGATGTCCAGGTCCGCGGCGCCGTCGCCACGTTCGAGGCCCGCCACCGGATCACGAACCCCGGGCCCGGTGCTCTCGCCTCGAGCTACTTCTTCGACCTCCCTCGCGGTGCGACGCTGACCGGGCTGTCTCTGCGGGCGGGCGCGACCCATGACCAGGCCCTCGCGATCCCTGGCGAGATCACCGCGATCGATGCGGATGCGCGCCCGATGTTCGGAGTGGATCCGGCGCTCGTCGAGGCGATGCCGGAGGGCTCGGCGTCGCAGTACGTGCTGCGTCTCCAGCCGCTCAACGAGGAGCGCGAGGTGACGATCACGCTGCGCTACAGCGCGCTCGCGGAGATCCGCGCCGGCGCGCTTCGGATCGTGATTCCGGGTCGCCCGAATACGGGCAAGCTCGCGGCGTGTCGCGGATCGATTCGCGCCGTCGCGGGGCCAGGCGCCACGGTCGGCGCGATCCGGATCGGCGGCACGGAGGCCGGCTCGCGCGGCGCCGCCTCGTTCGCGATCGATACCAACAACGTCGTCATCGATGCGGAGCTCGTGTTCGCCGGACGTGAGCCGGTGGTGTGGACGCAGACGGAGGCGCTGCCCGAACGCTGGGCAGCGACGATCGTCACCGTCGCCGCGCCACCGGTGCGGGCAACGCCCCCTCGGCTTCGTCGCGCGCTGTTCGTGATCGACGGCTCGCGCAGCATGGAGCTGGTCGGCCGGCACAACACGACCCAGGTGATCCGCAAGATCGTCGGTGCGCTACCGGCGAACACCGCCATGGACGCGATCATCTTCGACCGCACCGCGAAGCGCGTCCTCGGCGCGTGGAGGACCAGCGATGCCCAGACCCTCGCCGCGATCGAGAAGGAGCTCACCACGCGTGCTGCCTCCAACGGTAGCGACCTGGCAGCCGCGCTGCGGCTCGCGCACACAGCGATCGATGACAACTCGCGCGACGCGACGATCGTGATCGTGATCAGTGATGGTGTGTTCGGCGACGTCGACGGTCAGGTCCTGACCAAGGCGCTCGATGCACAGGCGAGCACCGTCGACGTGCTCGCAGTCGTCCTCGATCCGGCGAGCACGCAGAGTCCGGGTGCCGCGGCGCTCCGGGCCTCGGTCAACCTCCACGGTGGCGCCTTCGTCGAGGTCAATGTCTCCGAGCTCGATGGCGCGCTCGACGCCGTCGACGAGTGGCTTCGCCCGGCCTGGCTCGAGCTGGCGCTCGGCTCGATCCAGATCCCCGCGACGGTGCGCGCGGGAAGTGGCTTCACGCGGACGATGCTCCATCGCGGCGCGGCCCCGAAGCTCGCGCTGACCGGTCACGGCGAGGCGCCATTCAAGATCGTACCGCGCAGTGCGCCGCGCGCACCCG
>JACCQV010000655.1 GCA_013813945.1 Deltaproteobacteria bacterium
GCGCCGGATCGAGCTCGATGCGTGCGCGCGACAGCGCGAGGTTGACGTCCGCGCGCGCGACACCGGGCACCGCCGTCACGGCCCGCTCGACGCGGCGCACACACGCGGCACACGTCATCCCGAGCACCGGGAAGTCGAGCTGGGTCAGGGGGTCGCTCATGCTACGGTTACGCCGTGATCACCACCTTGGCGATTACAGGCATGACCTGCAATCGATGCGTGAAGCATGTCGATGATGCCCTTCGCACGGTCCCGGGGGTTTCGGCCGTCGAGGTCAACCTCGCCGAGAATCGCGCGAAAGTCGTGCACGAGCCCGAGCAATCTCCTCTGTCCGCGCTGATCGTGGCGGTCGAGGCAGCAGGATATTCCGCGTCCGCGGGATGATCTGAACTCGCTGAAATCGCTCGACTCCTCGACCGGAGCGATCCGGAGCGCTGCGCGGCTCGTAGTACGGTCAGGTCATGAAGGGGAAGAGGGCCGAGCACCGCCGTCGCGTCATCGCGACGATCGCGTGCGTGCTGTGGCTCCTCGGCGTCGAGGTCCTGCCGAACCTCCATCTCTCCTCGCACGATGCGTCGACCCACGACCACACGCCGTCCGGGATGATCGTCACGGTCACGTTCGGCGCGGCGGCGCACGCGCACGACGGCAGCGTGCATTCGCACGACGCAGCGGATCGCGCTGCAGAGCTTGCCCAGCACGCAGCGCGCGAGCAGCCGCGTGACGAGCTCGCGATCGATGATCCGGTCTCCACGCACGTCGCGAGTGGCCTCGCGCACCATGCGGTCGCGCTGCACGCGCCATCGCCGCCGCTCCTTGCACCGCTGCCCGTGGTGCGGCTCGTCACGAATACGATCGCTCTGCCCGTTGGTCGTCTCCAGGTCGCATTCGTCGCGACCGCGGACGCACGCGGTCCTCCCGCCGCCTGATCGCACGGTTCACACCACCCGTTCGCTCCGGTTCTCTTACGGCAGGGATCCTCCATGTCCATTCCTTCGCTGCTGCAGGCAGTGTTCAACTCGATCAGTCTCCTGATGCACCCGCCGGTGCCCGTCATCGATCCGCCACCCGAGCCGAGCGGTGCGCCTGGCATCAGCGACGAGGAGCTCGCGAAGCTCTCCGAGGCATCCGCGGTCGAGACCATCGAGGTCGTGAGTGACGCGCCGGCGGAGTCAGCGTCGTCGGTCCACCTCGACCGCAGCAAGCTCCGCTATCGCCCGAGCACCCAACCGTCGGACCTGCTGCGGCAGATTCCGGGACTCGCCGTCTCGCAGCATGCGGGCGGCGGCAAGGCGGACCAGTACTTCATCCGCGGCTTCGACGCCGACCACGGCACCGACGTGGCGATCTTCTCCGATGGAGTTCCGGTCAACCTGACCTCGCACGGACATGGTCAGGGCTACGCCGACACGCACTGGATGATCCCGGAGACGATCGAGACCGTCGACATGCACAAGGGTCCGTACGCCGCGCGGTACGGCGATTTCTACACGGCCGGCGCGCTCGAGATGAAGACGATCGACAAGGTCGAAGGACCGACGGTATGGATCGCCAGCGGTGCACCGATGGGCAACTCGACCCGCTTCGAGCGCTACGACTCGCGGCTGGTCGGGATGGCGAGCCCGCGGATCCGCAACAACGCCGACGACACCTCGCTGATCGCGCTGCAGGTCGCGCAGAACGATGGCCCGTTCATCGCTGCGCAGGACTTCCGCCAGGGCAACGCCCTCGTGAAGTGGAAGGGCAAGATCGGTCCCGGACGGCTCGAGCTCGCCGGCACCTGGTACTCCGGCACCTGGAACCAGTCCGGCCAGCTGCCCGAGGGAGAGATCGCAGCAGGTCGCCTCGACCGGTTCGGTTCGATCGATCCGAGCGAAGGTGGGATCGCGTCGCGCTCGTCGATCTCGGCCCGCTACAGCGTTCGTGACGCCGCGAAGCGCTCGACCCTTCGTGTGGCCGGCTACGGCGTCAAGAATGACCTCGAGCTGTACTCGAACTTCACGCTGTTCGCACGCGACGCGATGAACGGCGACCAGATCGGACAGACCGACGACCGCATGCTGTTCGGGCTCGACGCTGCGTACGAGAAGGGCCTGACGATCGGCTCGATGCAGGCGCTGATCACGACCGGTGTCCAGGTCCGCTCCGACGACGTCGAGACCAGCCTGTTCCAGGCCAAAGAGCGCACGAAGACCACGATGTGCTTCGGCGAGACCGCGAACCCGTGCAACCACACGGACAACGGCATCCGCAACGTCGCCGCGTACGTCGAGGGTGACCTCGTCCCCGTCGAGTGGCTGCACATCCGTCCGGGTCTGCGCGTCGACGCGTTCCACTGGCAGGTCGACGACCTCGCGATGAACACCGCCGAAGGCAAGGCGACCAAGGCGATCGTGGGACCGAAGCTGTCGATCGAGGCGCACGAGTCCGAGCAGATGACGTTCTTCTTCAACGCAGGCTCGGGCTTTCACTCGAACGATGCACGCAGCGCGGTCGCCACCAAGGGGAGAGGCTCGCTCGCCCGCGCACTGGGAACCGAGGCGGGAGTCCGGATGACGCCGCACGCGAACGCGCGAGTGTCCGCGGACCTCTGGTACCTCTACCTGACGTCGGAGCAGGTGTGGAGCGGCGACGCTGGCGGCACGTCGCCGTCGGATCCGACCCGGCGGTTCGGCATCGATGTCGAAGGGTCCGTGGACGCGACGAGCTGGCTCTCGCTCGACGCGAACCTGACGTGGGCGAAGTCGACGCTCGTCGCCAATCAGGGCAATGGGGGAGCGCTCGCTCTCGCGCCGCGCTGGATGGGCTCGGGTGGCGTGTCGATCCACGACAAGCACAACTTCGTCTCCGTCCGCAGCCGCGGTATCGCGGACCGCGCCGGCAACGAGGACGGCACGCTGACCGCCAAGGGCTACCTACTGTTCGATCTGATCGCAGGCAAGAAGGTCGGAAAGCTCGACCTCGAGCTCACGGTGGCGAACCTCCTCAACACCAAGTGGCGAGAGGCGCAGTTCGCCGAGGAGTCGCGCGTCAGCCCGAACGCCGAGGTCATGGAGCAGATGCACTTCACGCCAGGAATGCCGCTGACCGCGACGATCAAGGCTGCGTACAAGTTCTAGGTCGGCGGCACCTCGGGCGGCAGCTCGGGCGGCATCTCGGGCGGCAGCTCGGGCGGCGCCTCGGCCGCTGGCTTGCGCCCACGCAACGTGAACGCGCCATAGCCAAGCCCGATCACCATCGCGATCCCCGAGCCGACGAGGATTCCGAGCTTCGCGGTATCGAGCATCGGGCCCGGCTTGAACGCGAGGTTCGCGATGAACAGCGACATCGTGAACCCGATGCCGCCGACGACGCCGACCAGCGCGAGCCCGCCGGTCCACATCTCCGGCGATCGGTTCGCGACGCCAGTTTTCGTCGCCATCAACGACATCGCCACGATCCCGAGTGGTTTGCCCGCTGCCAGGCCGACGATGATGCCGACAAAGATCCACAGCGAGTCGCCTGTGAAGTCCGCGCCACCGAGGACCACGCCCGCATTCGCGAGCGCGAACAACGGCATCACACCGAAGGCGACCCAAGGGTGCAGCGTGTGGATCAGCCGTTCAACCGGGGACACCGCCTCGCGGCGCGCGTGATTGATCGAATCGAGCCGGACGAGCAGGTCATGCTTGTCGCCGGTCTCGAGCTCCGCGAGGTGGCGCTGCGTTGCCTCCGCGAACCCGGACGGACCGAACCAAGGTCGGACCGGGGTGACGAGACCGACCACGACACCGGCGAGCGTCGGATGGATTCCCGCCTTGTACAGTCCTGCCCACAGCACGACGCCGGGGACGACGTAGAGCAGCGGCGTGCGAAAGCCGGCGGCTCGCATGCCAAGGAGCCCGGCAATGCCGATCGCGGCGAACGCCAGGCCAACCACATCGATGCCGTCGCTGTAGAACGCCGCGATGACGACGATGGCGCCGATGTCGTCGATCACCGCGAGCGCGAGGAGCAGGATGCGCAGCTGGGTCGGGACGCGCGATCCGAGCAGCGTGAGCACACCGACTGCGAACGCGATGTCGGTCGCCATCGGAATCGCCCAGCCGGCCGATCCGGCGCGACCGTGATTGAGTGCCACGTAGATCACGGCCGGGATCAGCATGCCGCCGAGAGCCGCGGCGAGAGGCAGCGCCGCGCGCTTGAGCGTCGACAGCTCGCCCTCGAAGATCTCTCGGCGAATCTCGAGGCCCACGACGAGGAAGAACACGGTCATCAGGCCGTCGTTGATCCAGAACTCGAGCGGGCGCACGAACGACCAGCTGCCGAACGAGAATCCGACCTGGGTGTGCCACAGGCCGAGGTACGAGTCTGACCACTGCGTGTTGGCCGCGACCAGCGCGACGGCGGTCGCGATCATCAGCAGGATGCCGCTGGCCGCCTCGATCTGGAGGATCCGCAGGATCGGTGATGCGAGTGCACGCGCCGCGGCACGCGCGGGAGCCCAGGACTCGGGTGGAACGGAGCGGCGACCAGCGGGGGGATCAGAGCTATCCATCTCAACCTTGCATGCGTGCTGGCGGCCCGACCGGCACTGATACCTGCAGCGTCAACGCTGCACCCTGATGATCGAACATTACGCGAGCTGAGCCCAGAGCGGGAGGCTCCAGACGACTCCGAGCACGATCGAGAGTGCTCCCGCCACGATCATCAGACCGCGCTGGCTGCGCTGGAGCGAGCGCAGTGAGATCCCGACGAGTGCAGACGCCGCGGCCATCCCGACGATCGAGCCAATGCCGAACACGGCGATGTAGCCGATCCGTTCGGCGGCCGACGGTAGCTTCGCGAAGACGAGCGCCGTGAGCGCACCGCTTCCGGCGAGACCGTGCACGAGCCCCACGGCGAGCGGCCGCCACGCCAGGGTCCAGCGGCCGACGTGAACGTGCGCCTCGGGTCCGACGTGGACGTGCGCCGCCCCTCCGTGCCGATGCGACGTGATCTCGCCGACCTGACCCTGGCGCCACGCCTTCACCAGCGCGCGAACGCCGAGCGCCACGAGGACGCCGGAGACCGCGAGCTCGAACGAGGCTGCGAGCCGTGCCGGCAGAACCTCGCCGACCGCGATCAAGATGATGCCGACAATGATCAGCGACAGCGTGTGGCCCAGGCCCCACAGCGCTCCGAGGGCCGCACCGCGCCGAGCATCGCGGGTCTCGGTCGCGAGCGTGGCGACCGCCGTCAGGTGATCCGGCTCGAACGCGTGGCGGAGCCCGACCACCAGGCCGAGCAGCACACCGACGATCGAGGACGACACGCGCGGGACGCTATCACGTCAGGGCTTACCGCCGCACGGAGGCAGGCCTGGCGGAATCTGCACGCTGAACTTCGTGTCGTCGATCGTCGGGTTGACCGTGCGGTCTCCCCAGTCGACGAGCAGGTCAGCGTTCTCCTGGGGCGACTTGAACCGCGTCTTGGCGGGCAGGCGATGCTCGCCTTCCGCGGCATCCTTCACGTTGTCGAACCCGGCGTTCTCGACCGACCACAACGTCTTGCCAGCGGGATCCTTGAGGTCACTCGCGATCACGTCGAGCCGACCTTCGCGTGCGTCGATCACGATCGTCTGGGTGCCCGCCGGCCCGGTCAGCGTTACGCGCTCGTGGCCCGCCTTGGGATCCCACGTGACCGTCGCCGTCGCGAACGTGGGCACCGGAACGGTTCCGAGCGCGAGGTGAATGAAGTCCTCGGGCTCGAGCTCGACGCGCAACAGCGATGCGATCGACTGGCGATCGCACGGCCCCGTGAGCTGACAGTTGTTCTGCTTGTCCACGTACGCAAAGTTGGTTCCGTCGCACGCCATGTCGGCGATGACGTCCCCACCAGCGGGCGACAGCGCGTTGAACCTGACCTTCTTCCCGGCCGTCCCCATCACGAGCACCGTTCCCTTCACGCGATCCTTGCCGAGCCAGTAGTCCATCGTGCTCTCGGCGGTGAAGGCCTTGCGAGCCTCGCGCTGCTTCGCGATCCGAGCGACGAGATCCTGTGCCGTGGGCTCGGCATACGGCCGCTTCGCACCCTTGGGGGTGCCTCCACAGCCGGCGAGCCCAGACACGGCGACCACGGCGAGGAGCAAGGCGTTGCGCATGTGCAGGTGATAACAGACGCCGCGCGTGGATTCCTTCCCCCGGGTACCGTGATCACAGAAGCGTTCGCAACTAGCGGAGCTGGTTGAACAGGAACGTCAGCGTGTCTGCGGTGCGCTCGACCTGCTGCTTCACCATGTCCGCGCCGCCGTGACCGGCGTTGCGTTCGATCCGCAGCAGGACCGGCGCGTTTCCTGCCTGATTCGCCTGTAGCGCCGCGGCGAGCTTGCGCGCGTGCAGCGGATCCACGCGGTCGTCGTGATCCGCAGAATCGAACAGCACCGCCGGATACTTCGTCGGGCCCGCATCGATCGCGCGGCGATACGGCGAGTACGCGTGGATCGCCTTGAACTGCGCGGGGTCCTCCGCGGAGCCGTACTCTGGAACCCAGGTCTTGCCCGAGCCGGAGAGGTGGTAGCGCAGCATGTCGAGCAGCGGGACCGCACACACCACCGCCTTGAACAGCTCGGGCCGCTGGGTGACCGTGGCACCGACGAGCAGACCCCCGTTGGATCCTCCCGAGATCGCGAGGTGAGCCGGAGAGGTCCAGCCCTCGGCGATCAGGAGCTCCGCCGCCGCGATGAAGTCATCGAACACGTTCTGCTTGTCGAGCAGCATTCCGGCGCGATGCCAGTCCTCGCCGTACTCACCACCGCCGCGCAGGTTCGGGATCGCGTACACGCCGCCGCGCTCGAGCCACACCGCGCGCGACGACGCGAAGCTCGGCGTCATGTTGACGTTGAAGCCGCCGTAGCCGTACAGAATCGTCGGGTTCTTGCCGTTCTTGACGGTCCCCTTCTTCGAGATCACGAACATCGAGATCTTCGTGCCGTCCTTCGACGGATAGAACACTTGCTCCGTCACGAGCTGCGAGGTGTCCACCGGGAGCGTGACCCTCGCCCACTCGTCGACCTTGCCGGTCTTGATCGAGGTCTTGTAGATCACCGACGGCTCGGTGAATGACGTGAAGCCGAAGTAGCCGGTGTCCTCGTCGGGGTTGCCGCTGATCCCACCGGATGTCCCGAGCGGCGGCAGCTCGACCTTGCGCACGAGCTTGCCGTCGAGGTTACGCAGCTCGATCTCGGTCGCCGCATTGCGCAGATACGTCGCAGCGAGGTGCTCGCCGACGATGTCGACGCTTTGCAGCGTCGAGTCGGTCTGCGGGATGATTTCTTTCCACTTCGAGCGATCGGGTTGCTTGGGATTGACCTTGAACACGCGGTACCGCGGCGCGCCGTCGTTCGTGGTCACGTAGAGCTGGTCGCGCCAGACGTCGACGTTGAAGATCGCGTCGGCGCCCTTCACGAGCGTGACCCAGGGTGCGTCCTTCTTGCGCGCGTCCTTGAACACCACATCACTCGAGTTCCAGCCGTGCTGGATCGTGACAATCAGCCAGTGTCCATCGCGCGAGATGCCGCCGCCGATGAACGTCTTCGCACTGCCCGTCGCCGGGTGAACGAGCGGATCGGTCGACTGCTGGGTCCCAACCTTGTGGAACCGGACCTCGGCGAAGCCTGGGCGCTCCGCGATCGTGACCTTGCCGTCGACCGGCGGAACGAACGTGTAGTAGAAGCCCTTGCCGTCAGGGGTCCACGACGCACCGGAGTACTTGGTGCCGGTGAGCGTGTCCGGGAGATCCTTACCGGCCGCGACATCGAAGATCTTGGTCGTGGTCTCGTCGGAGTTGTTCTCCTTGACGGAGTACGCAACGAGCGAGCCATCGTGGGTCGGCCACCAGCCACCGAGACCCGTGGTGCCATCCTCGCTCCACTGGTTCGGATCGAACAGGACGCGCTCGTCGCCGTTCTCGCCCTGCTTCCAGTAGACGATCGTCTTCTCCTTGTTCGCGTGCTTGCGCGTGTAGAAGTAGCGACCCTTGCGGTGCGCCGGTGCGCTGATCGCGTCGTAGTAGAACAGCTCGCGCAACCGCGCGGCGAGCTGGTCGCGGCCTGGTATCCTGGCGAGCTCGGCGCGTGTGTGTTCGTCCTGTGCCGTCATCCACGCCTGGACCTCGGGACTCTTCTCGTCCTCGAGCCAGCGATACGGATCCGGGAGCGAGATGCCGTGAACGGTGTCGACGATCGCGTCGGTGCGCGTCGCTGGCCAGGGGTGCTTGGGCATGGCGTGCCCGGTAGGTGTAGCGACCCCGGGCCCGGTAGTCAGCGTCTGCGCCGGTAGATCCGCGGGAATCGTCGGTGTGGTCGCGGATGCACCGCAGGCAGCGAGGTGGAGGAGCCAGGTCGTTCGCATGGCGCGGATCTACCACGCAACACCCCGCGATGCGGCTGCGACTACGAGAGCTCGAGAACGGACCGCATGACGTACGCAGTGATCCGATCGCAGCGCGCGCCATCGAAGTGATAGACGTCGGCAATCGTCGCGGTCAGCACTGCCGCCACCGCCGCTCGGCCGCGATGCAGCCGGACGCGGACCGCTTCCTCGGTCAGCCCGAGGCACGCTGCGGTCTCCGCCGTGTCCATCTCGAGCACGTCGCGCAGCACCATGACCTCGCGATTGCCCTGCGGGATCGTCGCGAGGCACCGCTCGAGCAGCGCGCCGAGCTGGGCTCGATCGAGCTGGATCTCCGGGGTGAGCTCGCTCGGGATCTCCGCCACCTCCGCCACGAGCGGTCGCTTGCGTGCGACCGCGATCGCTTCGTTCACGGCGATCCGCGTCGCCCAGGTAGCGAACGACGCCTCGCCCCGGAACCGGCCGAGGTTCTTGAACACGTTGAGCCACGTCTGCTGCAGCACGTCCTCGGCATCCGCATCCGACCGCGTGACGGCCCGGGCCGCGCGATACATCCGCTGGTTGTGGCGGCGTACGAGAATCTCGAACAGGTCGCGTTCGCCCGCCGCGACGCGCGTCGCGATCTCGGCATCGGAGAGCTCAGCTGGAGCGAGGACGGCCGTCATACCCAGTGGAGTGCGCCCGCGCTCCGGGCGTTACAGGTTTCCGTACTGGGGCAGCTCGATGCGCCAGCGGCCCTCGACCTTGAGCAGCTCGATGCGCGCCCGCCCCGATGGCGACACGACCTCCACGCTCGCCCGGTCGCCGCGCTCCTCGAGCACGGTGATGTCGGTGGGGGCTGCGATTCCATCGGAGCTACCAATCGACAGCAGATCCTTCGCGGTGTAGCGCGTTGCCGCACCGACGAGATCCGTGGCGCGCTGTGCCTCGACCTCGAGCCGCGAGCGGGTCGCCGGCGCGAGCAGCGAGAACACCGCGTCGCGATCACCCGTCTTGGCCGCGTGCAGCATCTCGCGCACCGCCGCCTCGGGTCCCGGCTGGGTCACCCGGCAGCTTCGCCCGGCGACCGCCGCGGCGAGTGCCATCGCGGCAAGCGCGCTCGCCACCGCGGCGACGGTGGAGCGACGCGATGTCAGCGCGAGGCCCATCTAGGGAGCGACCTCGCCATGCTCGTTCGCCGCAGGCTCGGTCGCCGCAGGCTTCACAGCCTTGGGCCGCCACAGGCCGAGCTTCTTGTGGACCTCGCCGAGCGTGCGCTGCGCGAGCACCCGCGCCTTCACGGCGCCCTTCGCGAGTGCCTCCTCGACCTTGCCGGGATCCGCGAGCAACGCGGCGCGCCGCTCGACATAGCCAGCGAAGTGCGCGTTCAGGTTGTCGGCGAGCTTGCCCTTGCAGTCGACGCAGCCGATGCCCGCGGTCGTGCAGCCCTGATAGACCCACGCGAGATCTTCGGGCGACGAGATCGCCTTGTGCATCGTTCCGATCGTCGGGCAGTCATCCGGGTTGCCGGGATCCTCGCGCTGCACGCGCTTCTCGTCGGTCACGCAGCGCGCGAGCAGCTTGCGCAATGCCTTGTCGTTACCGAACACGGTCAGCGGAATCTGATTGCCGAGCGACTTGCTCATCTTCGCTTTGCCGTCGATGCCGAGCAGCTTGGGCAGGTTCGTCATCAGCGCCTCGCACTCCGGGAACACCTTCCCGAAGCGGTGGTTGAACGCGCGCGCGACATCGCGGGCGAGCTCGATGTGCTGGAGCTGATCCTGACCGACCGGAACAGCCTCCGCCTTGTAGAGCAGGATGTCGGCGGCCTGCAGCACGGGATACGTGAACAGACCGACGTTGATGTTCTCCGGCTGGTGCTCGCTCTTGTCCTTGAACTGCGTCATCCGCTCGAGGACACCCATGCCGATGACGTTGTTGAACACCCACGCGAGCTCGGTGTGCTCGGGGACCATCGACTGCAGGAACAGGATGTGGCGATCCGTGTCGATGCCGAGCGCGAGCAGATCGACCACCATCTCCGACACGCGCTTCGCCATCTCCTTCGCGTCGTAGGTCTGGGTGATGGCGTGATAGTCGACGATGCAGAAGATGCAGCGGTACTGCTCTTGCAGTGTCACCCAGTTGCGTACGGCCCCGAGGTAGTTGCCCAAGTGGAGCTCCCCCGACGGCTGGATGCCTGAGAACACAGTTTTCATCGGACTTCTGTGTACTTGTGACAGTGGTACCCGTCAACTATGCTGTGAATGCTCGCGTGGCTTCACAGTCGAATACCTGAAAGCCTTTAGGAGGATCGTATGCGGATGAAAACCCTCGCTCAATGGATCGGCGGACTTGGCCTTGCTCTCGCGACGCAGGCCTGTGTTGTCCGCGAGACCCAACCTGTGAATCCCGGGTACGGGTACGGGTATGGCGGGGGGTACGCAGCGGCCAGCGTCTCCGTCGGGCAGCCCTCCCCGTACTACGTCTCCAGCATGCCGCCGGAGCCACTCTACGAGCAGATGAGTGTGTCTCCTGGATACGGTCACGTGTGGATTGACGGTTACTGGCACTGGAACGGCTACGAGTGGGTGTGGGTCGGAGGTCGCTGGGAGCGCCAGCAGAGCGATAGCTACGTCTACGTCCAGCCCTACTACGACTACTCGGGCAGCTCGTACGTCTACACGCCTGGCTACTGGTCGCGCCCGGATCGGATCCCGAGCGGATGGAACGTTCGCGATCATCGCGATGGTCGTCCGTCCGTCGTGGTTCCGCCGAATGGCGGCCATGGTCCGGCGGGTGGTTGGCGTCCTCCGGGTGGCGGCACGCAGCAGCCTCCGACGGTCGGTGGCGGTGGTTGGCGTCCCGAGACGGGCGGTGGTCGCCCCGGTGTTCGCGAGCCCGATCCCGGCGTCTCGCAGCCCGGTGGCTATCGCCCCGACGTCACCGGCCCACGCCCAGGTGATCGCGTCGATGGCGGCTATCAGCCTCCGCAGGGTCAGCCCGGCAATGGTGGTCGGCCCGACGTCACGGGGCCGCGCCCCGGCGGTCGCGTGGACGGCGGCAACTATCAGCCTCCGGCGCAGCCCGGCAACAGTGGGTACCGTCCCGACGTCACGGGCCCACGCCCGGGCGATCGCGTGGACGGCAATCCGCCGGCTCCCGCGGGTGGCACCTATCAGCCTCCGGGTGGCGGCTATCAGCCGACTCGCCCCACGGC
>JACCQV010000691.1 GCA_013813945.1 Deltaproteobacteria bacterium
TCCTTCTTCTTCTCGGCCTTGTCGTTGCCGTCGATGCGCACGATCTTCGCCTTGCCGACGAGGACCGGCGTGGCTCCAGCCGGTAGCGGCGGCTTCTTCGCGATGTCGGCCGGCTTCACCATCTTCGGCGCCGGCACGACTGCAGGCGCTGGCGCTGGCCTCGCGGGGCGCGGCATCGGCGGGGGCGCCCCCTCCATCGCGTCCATTGCCTCCATCGGTGCCGGCATCGGCTCGGGCACGGGCTGGCGCGCCAGGCCGGGACGTCCGGCCTTCACGCCCATGCCACCGCCGCCGCCGCCCCACGCTGTCGCGCCCTTCGGGCGCAGCATGCGATCTCGCTGCGACATCTTCGTCCACTGCTTCTGCTGCGCGGCCTGCTGCTTGCGCACCTCGGCCATGTACGCCTTCGTCGTGACCGTCACGAGGATCGTCGAAATCGAGCCGTCGGCGACCGTGACTCCGAGCGTGGCCGGAACGTAGAGCGCGCCGCTCGTCGTCAGCGTGCACGAGCCCGCGGGCAGCTTGCCGACGCTGAAGTGACCGGCTGCGTCGACGGCCGCACTCTTGCGTACCGTTCCGCACTGAACGGCGATGTTCACGCTGCCGGCGCCGACCACCTTGTTCACGTGATCGACGACGGTGCCTTCGATGCCGCCCGTGTTGGCTGCATGCGAGGTTGCATGCGCACAGACGAGGAACGCGAGGATCGGAAACAGGTCACGCGGCTTCATCAGCGGCTCCCTTCCGTGGCGACGATGTGTTGCCATTCGAAGCGTCGGTACCCGCGGGTCGCGAGCAGCGCGTCCATGGCGGCCGTCGCATCGGGCTTGTCCGAGAAGTAGTAGTTGGGCTCCTCGATCGGATCGGCTGCCGTCGCGCCGAGCTCGGGCTCGAGGTACATGCGCGCCATGATCTTCGCGCTCTTGTCGTCGGCGTAGGACAACACCGTGTCGTCGACCACCGCCAGGCCGAGGCTCGCCTTCACCGGCCGGTTGCGCGCATCGACCGTCCGGATCCGGAGCTTGACGGCATCGCGCGGTGCGTACGCCTTCTTGTCGGGCGTCACCGTCACCTTGAGGCTCGCGCCCTTGTGATAGACGAGGCGCTCGGCAAGCGGCTCGTTCTTCGCGGAGAACAACGTCACGCGAACTGCGCCTTGCGCACGGCTCGCGATCGGGAGCTCGACCACCGCGGGCGTGTTCGGGTCGACCTCGAACGATCCACCGGCGAGGCGGTTGTCACGCAGCGTGGCTTCGATCTGGACCGAGCGCTTCGTCTTGCACAGCGCCGCGATCCGCACGACGTCGGCGCCGCGTTGATCGACACTGCGCAGCACGCAGCCGTCGGGCTTGGCTGCAGGCACAGCGACCTGGGTCACGATGTTCACCGGCTTGGTGATCTCGAGGCGATAGGTGCGACCCGCCTGTGGGGTCAGCTCGAACCGCCCCATGCCATCGTGGATCGAGCGCAGCTCGGTGACGAGCGTTCCGCGATCATCGACGACCGTGCCCTCGATGTCCGCGGGCTTGCCGATCGTGGTCTTGGCCATGAAGTAGACACGGCCCGGCAAGCCCTCGACCAGGTCGCCACCCTCGGGGAACACCGAGAGCTGCAGCGTCTTCATCACGATCGGGATGCGCCTCTGGATCGACTCCGTGATGCCCCCATCCTCGACGAGGATCGTCAAGAAGCCGTCGCCGCGCGCGATCTTCGCGGGGAGCTGGAACTTCGCGAGCGCCTTGCCATCCTTGTCGGTCTTGAGCGGTAACCGCGCGACCTCGACATCATCGATCGTGACCACGCCGGTCGCGGGACGATCGGCAAAGACCTCGCCCGTGGTGCGCTTGATCTCGACGGCCGCGGTGACCTGATCGCCTTCGCCGTACGCCTTGCGCAGCAGCTCGAGCGTCTTCATCAGACGCGGCGCCTCGTACGTGTTGACGATGATCTTCTTGGTGTCCGTCCCGCCCGAGTCCGGGGAGAGCTGGATCGTGTATTCACCGCCCTCGATCTCGTCGGCGAGGGCGAAGTCGTTGCGCGCGACCCCGTTCTGCGCGAGCACGCGCTTGGTCGCGATGATCGCGCCGCGCGGGGACACCAGCTGGACCGTGACGCCCATGGGTGGGCCGCCGACCATCGTCCTTGCGAGCCGGACGTCGGCGCGGAACCACACGGTCTCACCAGGCTGGTACAGCGGCTTGTCGGTCTGGATGTAGGTTCGCTTCGCTGTCGACCCGGCGAAGTGACTTGCGATGGCCTTGTCGAGCTTGGCCGCCGGTCCGAGTGGGGTCGGAGCCAGGCTGGCGATTTTCTTGTCGATCGGACCGCTGGCAGAGGGTGCGGCGTCGGTCGCCCCGCACCCTGCGATCGCGACACCCAGGAGCAAGCTGTGGATGCTCTTCATGCGTGGAGTGGCAACGTTCGACATCGCGAAACGGTCTCATGCACCTCCCGGGAGCGTATGGTCCGGTCGTGCCGGACGACACGCACGTCGACATCGTGATCGTCGGGGCCGGGATCTCCGGAATCGACGCCGGGTATCACGTGCAGAGCCGGCTTCCCGGCAAGACGTACGCGATCCTCGAAGGCCGCGACGCGATCGGCGGCACCTGGGACCTGTTCCGGTATCCGGGGATCCGGTCGGACTCGGACATGTACACGCTCGGCTTCCCGTTCCGGCCATGGACCGGCGGAAACGCGATCGCGAGTGGCGAGTCCATCCTCGCGTATCTCCGCGAGACCGTGGAGTTGTACGGCATCGATCGAAAGATCCGCTTCGGCCACCGCGTTCTCGCCGCGCGCTGGTCGAGCAACGATGCCCGCTGGACAGTCGATGTCCACAAGAGCGCGACGGGTGAGCCGATCCAGCTGACGTGCAGCTTCCTGTTCCTGTGCGCCGGTTATTACGACTACGCGCAGGGCTACACCCCGGAGTTTCCGGGACGCGAGCGCTTCCGCGGCCGCATCGTTCACCCGCAGCAATGGACGCCCGACATCGATTACGCCGGCAAGCGCGTCGTCGTGATCGGCAGTGGCGCCACCGCGGTCACGCTCGTTCCCGAGCTGGCCAAGCGCGCTGCACACGTGACGATGCTCCAGCGATCGCCGACGTACATCGTGTCGCTCTCTGCGCGCGATCGAGTCGCCGACTGGCTGCGCACGCGCTTCTCGCCGCAACGCGCCTACGACCTCGCGCGCTGGAAGAATGTCTTGCGCGGGATGGCCTTCTACTCGTTGTCCCGAAAGTTCCCCGCCAGGACGAAGAAGCTGCTCCTCAAGGGAATCCGTCAGCTCGTCAAGGATCCCGCGGATGTCGCCGAGCACTTCACGCCCACCTACAAGCCGTGGGACCAGCGTGTCTGCGTGGTTCCGGACGGCGATCTGTTCGCGGAGCTCGATGCGGGTCGTGCATCCGTCGTCACCGATCACATCGAGACCTTCACCGAGACCGGCATCACCTTACGGTCGGGCAAGACGCTCGAGGCCGACCTGATCATCACCGCAACCGGGCTCACGTTGCAGCCGTTCGGGGGTATGTCGGTCGCCGTCGACGGCACACCACTCGAGCCCGCGACCACGATGGTCTACAAGGGGATGATGCTGAGCGACGTGCCCAACCTCGCGTTCTCGATCGGCTACACGAACGCGTCATGGACGCTGAAGTGCGATCTGACCAGCCAGTACGTGTGCCGCTTGATCGAATACCTCGACAAGCACGGCTTCACGAGCTGTCGGCCGCGCCGCGATCCGAGCGTGAAGCAGGCACCGCTGCTCGACTTCACCTCGGGCTTTGTCCAGCGGTCGATCGATCGGTTCCCTCGCCAGGGCACGACGGTCCCGTGGAAGCTGTACCAGAACTATCCTCTGGACCTCGCAATGCTCCGGTATGCGAACGTCGAGGACGCGACGATGCAGTTCGCACGCTGAATCTGATCCTCCGCACCACCCGAACGACCATCGGCCCGTTTCCGGGGATGTGAGGGTCAGGGCTCCACGGGCAGGGCAGTGAGTCCTGGATGGGCCGGGGACAGCGCGTCAGCGCGCGGGATACCGTACCCGCGGCCAAGGGGACGTCAACATCGGTTAATCTCGTGCCGATGGTGGATGCTGCCCCGACCGGGCCATTGGAACTGGTGTGCTTCAAGCTTCACGGCCAGCAGGAAGCGATCCCTACGTGAGCCAGCGGAGTCGGCGATTCCCGATGTTCCTGAAGTTTCTACTCGCGTGCCTCGTGCTCGCGGGCTTGCTGGTGTTCGGCGGGACCTGGCTCGTGCGCAGCAAGTCGCAGTTCCAGAACCGGGGTAACTTTCTCGTCAAGCAACTGAAGCGCTACGAGTTCTATCAGGAGCGCGCTGGGCGTGCGCTGACGGGCACAGTGGAGCTCCTCGCGGCCGATCCGGCTCTTCGCGCGGCCGTCGCGAGCGCGGTCACGCCCGACGCTGCAAGCCCACCAGCGTCCGATCTAGCATCTATCGCGTCGTCACTGCACGAGCGACTGTCCTCGAATAACTCGATCCAGCCGGACGCGATGCTCGTGTTCGACGCGCACGGGCGGCAGCTGTGGGCACCCAAGGTCTCGCCGATCAATGCCAAGGCGCTCGCCACCATTGCCGCGGTCGAGAAGGCTCGCGCCGGCAATCCGTTCACGCATCGAATTCAGGTCATCGACAAGGCGCCGTACCAGATGACGGCACTGCCGATCCGTGCACCAGGCAGCGACCAGGTCGTCGGCGGGATCCTGCTCGGGGTGAAGCTACAGCGGATGGTCGTGGAGTACGCCGACCAGACGGACGATGCGGTCGAGTTGCGCTACCGGCCAGTCTTGCTGGATGGCACGAGCATTCTAGCGAGCGCGCTGCCCGGGGACCCCTCCGAAGCGGCGCGCGCGATGCAGCCCGACAAGCTCGTGAAGGTCACCACGGGAGACGACACCCGCCACGTGATCAGGCTCAAGGATAACGACTACGACCACTACTTCGAAGAAGTCGACGGCTACGTCAACGGTGACGCGGCCACCGTCGGCAAGCTGTACATCACGCGGAGCCGCGCGCGCGTGGTCGACCCCGCGAGCGAGTTGCCGTGGATCGAGATCCTGGCCGGTGTCGGACTGTCGCTGGTCATCGCGTTCTTGATGGGGTTCTGGGTCACTCGTCCGATCAAGCAGATGGTGAGACAGTCGCGCGAGTTGCTCGCGGGCGAGACCGACCTGACCCAGCGAATCATCGTGAGCTCTAGCGATGAGACCGCCGACCTCGCGGAGAATATCAATCAGGTGTTCGCGCGTGTGCACCGGCTCGCCACCGGCGTGCAATCCGCGGCGTTCCAGGTCGGCGCATCGAGCGCGGAGATCAGTGCGGCATCCCGGCAGATGCTGTCGGGTCTGAAGGACCAGACGCTGAAGATCGAGAGCTCTTCGACGGCGGTGACCGAGCTCTCGGCATCGATCCAGCAGGTTGCCGGTAACGCCGCCCAGGCCACGGATGTTGCCGAGCGATCGAGCACGGCGGTCAACTCGGCTGTGCGGCGCATGGATCAGATCCGCGCAGCCGTCGACGATGCCGGCGCCAAGATGAAGGATCTCGGGGACAGCAGCAAACGGATCGGAAACATCGTCGAGGTGATCCGGCAGATCAGCGAGCAGACGTCGATGCTCGCGCTCAACGCCTCGATCGAAGCCGCCCACGCCGGCGAGCAAGGTCGCGGCTTTGCCGTTGTCGCCGACGAGGTCAGCTCCCTCGCGCGTCGTGTCGGTCAATCGGCGAAGGACATAGAAGGTCTGATCCAGACCGTCAAGGAGCAAACCCAGGCCGCGATCGCGTCGATGGAGATCGGGACGAGAGAGGTCCTGGGTGGCTCGGAGCTCGTCACGACGACGCTCACCGGACTGGCGGAGCTCATCGCCGTCGTGAAGGAAACGGCGTCCGCCGTACAGGAGCAGGCTATCGTCTCGGACGAGATCGCGCGCAACATGGATGCAGTGCGCTTGATCGCCGGAGAGGTTCTGCACGGCTCCGAGGAATCGGTCGTGCAGGCGGAGCGGCTCCACGAGCTGGCTTTCTCGCTCGAAGAGTCCGTCGCCGGTTTCAACCTCGAGGGATCGCAGATGACCCCGCGCGCTCGCCGCACCGGCAATGGTGACCCGACGGGGGTGCGCTCGCTCGCTGCCGGGAACAAGGCACCGGCGCCAAGTCCGGCCCCGCGTCATCATTCGAGTGACTGATCGCTCGCTCGCTCAGCTGTCGTCTGGTGGCTTCAGCTCGGCCAGCGGTGGCATGCGCGCCAGCTCGGGCCACTTCACGACGACCACAGCGGTTACGACCACTGCGGCCACCCCACCACCGACGATGGCGAGCACCGTGCCGAATAGGTGGGCCGCGAGACCCGATTCGGCCGCACCGAGCTCGTTCGACATCCCGATGAAGACGTTGTGAACAGCGGCGACCCGTCCGCGGATCGCATCCGGCACGAGGAGTTGCTCGAGCGTGAGCCGGATGACGACGCTGATGTTGTCGAGCGCACCGCACGCGAACAGCAAGACCGCCGTAAGCGGCAAGGATGTCGAGAGGCCGATGCCAATCGTCGCGAGCCCATAGAGCGCGACCACGATCAACAGCACGCGACCAGGACGACGCCATGCCGGCAGTCGCCCACCGACGATCGCCATCGCCACTGCGCCCACGGGCTGGGAAGCACGCAAGATTCCGTAGCCGAACGGGCCGACGTGCAAGAGATCGGTCGCAATCGCAGGTAGCAGCGCGACCACGCCGGCGAACAGGATCGCGAACATGTCCAGCGTCAGGGCGGACAGTAATAAAGGAGATCGGAAGATGAAGCGCAGCCCGACGCGCCAGTCAGCGGGAGTCGCAACAATCCTCGGCTCGCGCGACGGAGGCAGCGATCGGTAGAACGACGCCGAGGCGATGGCGGTCAGCGCGACCGCGACGTAGACGAAACGCGCTTCGAGGACCAGGAGCGCGAGTCCTGCACACGCGGGCGCCGTGATCTGTGCCGTTTCCGAAAGGCTCGACAGCAGCCGGTTTGCGCGAGGCAGCATCCCGCGTGGTGCGATGTTCGCAAGCAGCGCCGACGTGGCGGGCGAGTGGATGGCGACCACGCAACCCTGGAGCAGCAAGAGTGCCAGATAGACCCACACCGGCGCGCTCAGCCACGATGCGATCCCGAGGCCGACACCAACCGTGCCTGTGCCGAGCGCCGCGATGGTCGCTAGCCGTTGGCGATCGAACCGATCCACGATGGCACCGACGTGCACGAACAGCGCGATCACCGGAATCACCTGCATCATCCCCACGCCGGCGAGCACGAGCTTGTCGTGGGTTCGAGCGTAGAGTTCCCACAACACGGTGGTGTTGATGACCGCGCGGCCGAAGGTGTTGAGAGCGCGTCCGGCGATGAACCTCCAGATGCGACCCATCTCGGCGCGTGGCACGGGCAACGATGGTACCGCACGTCGATGAGGAGCACGCAACGGCGACCTCGTCGACGACCAGGCCGCCCTCGATTCCGTTGATCGGTCAGCCGTGGAGACCCTATCAGGACTACCCGCTCGATCGCGCGATGCTGCGCTACGCGAACGTCGACGGCTCCGTGATGACGTTCACGCGCTAGCGATCACGGCGAGCTGCCGAGGTCGACGAACGCGTGGTCACGCATGATCACGTAGGGGCGATCCTCGAACGTCATCGCCTTGCCGTCGAACTTCTGGATCTGCAAGAGCCCCATCCCGTAGCCCATCGGCCCCTGCGCGTAATAGTTGATGGAGAGGCGATACGGGCCGGCTTTCGGCGTGCCCTGGATCGCGAAGCATTCGGGGCCATATCCAGTCGTGACGTCCGCGTACAGCTCGCCGCCGGACGGCAGCATCCTCCTCGAGTAGTAGGCATGGCCGCCGCGGCTATCGCGGATGTGGAAGTCGACGTCATTCGAGTCGGTCTCCCAGTACATGATGAAGCGCGTCGACGGCTTAAGGATCAGCGAGAGGGAGCGCTTGGTCAGCTGCAGCATCACGTGCTCGCGGTCGCCGCCGTTTGCGATCAAGATGGCCGCGATCATGCCGGCGTCCTCGTGCAGGACGCGCTTCGCGCCGAGAAACCGGTTGTTCGGGTACTCGCGGTCGATCCCGGCGAGGATCGTGGTGAATGCGCCGGTATGATCCCCGTGGCGCAGCAGTGCGTAGGCGAGCAGGCGATGACCGGTGACGTGATCGGGGCGATCGGCGACCGCACGGCGATAGGTGTCGATCACCAGCTCGCGCGTCGCGCCGCCGAGCCGCTCGAGCCGCTCGCCGGCAAACCGCCGGAAGTCGGCGCGCGTCGAGAACAGATCGATGATCGAACCGTAGATCCGTGCGGCGGCTGCCACGTCCTTGGTCGCCTCGAGCGCTTCGCCCAGCGCGACCAGGGCGAGCACGTCCCCCGGCGCCCCTGCGTGCCACGCGCGTGCGACGCCGAGCGCCCTGGCGGCGTTGCCGCCGCGGAGTGCCTGCATCACATCGGCGAGCTTGCCGGTCAGGGCGGGACCTTTTTTCACGACGGGCTCGGGCTCGGGCTCGGGCGCTGGTTCGGGCGGCGCAACGCGGCGCGGCTGATTGCGCCGCCACCCCACGTCACCCGGAATTGGGATGGCCGCGTTCGAGGCGGGAGCCCCGCGCCGACTGAAGACGAACGGATACAGGACCTCGACCGCGCCACCGCCTCGTGGCCGCGGGAAGTGGATCGCCGCGATCACATCTGCGACGCACGTGGAGACCTCGGGGTCGACCCCTTCGGCCTTCGCAGCGCCGACGACCCCGGTCTCGCGGATCATGAACCGCACCGCCAGTCCGCCTTCGATTCCCGGCTTCGCGATCAGGAGCCTCTCGTAGCAGTACTGGATCTTCAGGATGTTCCGCTTGATGTAGCGGCGGATGATCGCGCGGTCGCCGTCGCCCTGGATTGTCGGCTGATGGATCGATACGGAGGGAGCAGCGCTCGTGCGACTGCGCATCCCGCCGACACCTCCGCCGGTGCCGACGCCATATCCGGCGCCTGTGCCGTGGTCGTCGCCAATGGTGCCGTAACGACCCGTGCCGATCGATCCCCAGCCCGTCCCGCCGGCACCAGGGCCGACGCCCGAGTGACCGAACCCGAACCCACCGCTTTGCTCTCCCGCCTCGTTGCCGAACAGTTCGCCGTAGACAGTGTTGTCGTCAAAGCCGCTCGAGACGTCGCCGTTACCGCCGAAACCGACCTGGTGACTGTCCAGGACGCCGGCGGTCCGCGCGTCTTCGATCGCGGCCGCTCGGGCGAGGTCAGCGCGATTGCTGCCGGGCGAGCCGGCTGCTCCCTCTGCCAGCCGCATCCGCGTACTCGCGCCTTCGCTTCCAGCGGTGTCATCCGCACCGTCTTCGGGCGCGTTCTCGGCGCCGTCTGCGGCCTGCGTGCGCCCGCCCGCGCGACGGTCGTCGGACGTCGCATCGGCACTCGCGACCCGGCTGTGCCCGTCCGCGCGCACGGCGTCCCGCTTGCCCGCCGCGCCCTCGTCGAGTGCCATCCGCGCGGGCGGGGGTGGCGCTGGCTTGCTTGCGAGGATCGCCGAGCGCCGCGTCTGCTCGAGACCCTTCGGCCCGACGACGAGGATGTCCGCCAGGCTGGTCCGCTCGATCTTGTAGCGCGCGTAGTCGGCCTCGGTCTCGAGCACGAGCATCGCGGTCTGGCTCGAGATCACGCGCGCTCGGACGGAGCGCATTGCGATGTCCTCGCGCAGCGCCTTCGTCTCGGTCGGTTCTGTCGTCGCTGCGAGGGTGTTCTCCAGCTCCTCGATCTCGGCGCCCGCGACCGCACGTTCGACCAGCGCCGGTGTCGCCGTGCCGAGCCCGATGGTTTGCGTGCGGCCGCCGATCACGACGTCGATCGCCTGGGTCGGCTTCTCCATCTTCGCGTAGACCATGAGCGTGCTACCGGGTCGCGCCGCCGGCAGCGTCTTCGGGTAGACCCACGTCGCGCCGCGCACCTCGATCGCAACGTCCACCGCGACCGGCTCGCCGAGGCCGGCGACGACCGTGGCGATGCTTCGATCGAGATCGTGAACATCACCGGCGCGGGGCAGGCCGGCGCGCACGATCGATGCCGCGAGTCGCTCATCCCGGATGCCGCCCGCGAGCACGACATCGAGCCGTTCGATCGGGAGCCGCTTGATGGCGGCGACC
>JACCQV010000705.1 GCA_013813945.1 Deltaproteobacteria bacterium
GGCATGCACAAGGACTTCCAGGACAGCGACTACACCTGGGTCCGGATCTTCAAGACCGTCGAAGGCTCCGGCACCGTCGACATCGGCGAGATCACCGTGATCAAGAAGCGCATCAAGGAGGGCGAACCCGCCGGCGAGCTCGGCGTGCACTTCGTCGACCTGCCGAGCGACACGCCACCCGAGAAGCACCGCCTCGAGATCAGCTTCATCCAGCCCGACGGCCCCGCTGCCAAGACCGATCTCAAGGTGGGCGACGTGATCAATACCGTCGATGGTGTCGATTGCAGCGGCGAAAACTCGGCGCATGCCTGGACGCTGCTGCGTGCGCCTCCTGGCACGAAGATCGTCCTCGGGCTCGCGCGCGGTGCCACCATCACGCTCGTGCTGGCCGTCCCGTCCTGATGCGAGCACCACCCGGTACGAAGCTCGCGCTCGGGCTCGCACGCAGCGCGACGATCAGCGTGACGTTGTCAGCGCCGTGACGGTGCTACCGTCGGCGCGATGCGCTGCTCGCTGATCGTGATCGCCCTCCTTGGCTGCAGCAAGAGCTCGACGCCGCCGCCCTCGAACGCGCCGCCGCCCCCGACCTCGCCCCCGCCCGCGGCCACCATGGTTGCACCGGCTCCCCCCCCTGCACCCGCTGAGGAGGCCGAGCCGCCTCACGAAGATCCCGAGGATCTTTCGTGCGAGTCGCGGATGGAGACCTGGGCGGCGGGTCATCACGATCGGTATCTGTTCCACGACGAGACCACCGAGCTCAGTGGCTACAAGAACAAGGCTGGCGAGATCGTGATCGCCGCGCGGTTCCGTGAGGCGTATCCGTTCGGGCCCCGCGGGCTCGCCTCGGTCAACGATCAAAAGGTGAGCTTCGGCTACATCGATCCGAGCGGGAAGATGATCGCGAGGGCGCATCCGATGGACAACGGTCCGGACTTCTTCCAGGACAAGCTCGCGCGGATCATCGGCAAGGGGGGAAAGGTCGGATACATCGACGACTCCGGGAAGATCGTCATTCCGGCGAAGTTCGACTCGGCCATGCCGTTCTGCGACGGCAAGGCGGTCGTCAAGCTGCGCGGAAAGCAGCTGACAATCGACAAGACGGGTGCGACCGTGGTGCCATGACGCGACTTCTCACGGGACTCGTCGGGCTGTCGCTGGCCGCCGGTTGCAGCGGCGACGACGCCGCTCCCCAGGTTGTGGACGGCCCTGTGTCGGACGTCCGCTGCCCTACCTCGGATCCCTTCGGTCCGGCCATGGCGCTCACGGAGCTCAACTACACGAGCAACGAGCTCGTCGACGACTACACGGCCAGCCTGACGGCGGACGAGCGCACGATCTACTTCTCGAGCTCGCGTCATGGCGGTTTTGGCAAGACCGACATCTTCTCCGCGAAGCGCCCATCGCTGACCGAGCCGTTCGCGGCACCGGTCCGGATGCCGGGCGTCAACACCGCAGGTCACGACAACCGCCCGATGGTGACGGCGGACGGGCTGACGCTGTATGCCGAGATCAATGGCGGCACACTGGAGTGGAACGTCGCGGCCGCGACCCGGGCTTCGGTGGCGGAGCGTTTCGGTGCACCGGTTCCCGTCGCCGAGCTGAGCTCGCCGAGCATCGACGTCGCGCCGTTCGTGATCCCCGATCACAGCGCGATCTACTTCTCGTCCGTGCGAAGCGGTAACAGTGAGCTGTATCGTGCAACGCGCGACGGCGGCACGATCTCGGCACCGGTGCTCGTCGAGGGCCTGGCGTCGCCGAGTCAGGAGGACTACCCGGTGCTCGCGAGCGGCGAGCTCGAGATCATCTTCTCCTCGGATCGCGCAGGAGGTTCGGATCTGTGGCGGGCGGAGCGTGCCACGGTGACCGCCCCCTTCGGCGCCCCCGTCGCGATCACCGAGCTCAACACCGCCGGGCTCGAGACGCCCGGCTGGCTGTCTCCTGATTCCTGCCGCCTGTACTTCGCTCGTACCACGCCCCCAGGCGCCAACTACGATCTGTACGTCGCGACGCGCCAGCGCTGACGCTCACCAGACGACGCCGAACACGCACTCGAAGAAGTCCTTCTGCGGAAGGCTCTGCAGGCCCGTCGTGGTGCTCTCGACCCGGAGTGCCGGCCACTCGGTGGCGAGGATCTCCAGCGACTCGGGATTGGTGACCGCGCCCCACGGATTGTAGAAGTAGACCCGTCCGTCGGTGCCGAAAGATTCGAACACGCACGCGTGACCGCCGCCGAGTGGTGTGATCATCGCGAACGAGACTCGCTTGTTTTGCAAGACCGCCGAGCGCAGTGCGGCCTCCGGCGTCAGGTTCGTCGCCCGCGTCATGTCGACCACGCCACGCTCGTCGAGCACGCGCGACCGCACGTGCTGCTCCTGGCCGCGCTCCGCACTCTCCGGATCTCGCGGGTTCCTGTCATTGCTGGCGGTGATCATGTACCCCGGCGTCCCGAACAGGCCCTCGCGCAGGCGGAGCATCTGGTCGAGATAAAGGCCGGCGTCCCGGTCCTCGGCCCTCGACGGCGAGTAATGTCTGTCGTCGGAGTTGCTGTACTCGTTGGTCGCGTCGCCATACTCCATCAGCGCGGGCTGGAGCAGCGCGCCACTCGTGCGCCTTCCGTGCTGGGTGCTCTGGAGCTCGCGTTCCATCGAACCAGATTATCAGGCGGCGCGCGCGATGGTCGACAGCTTCTGTGCGAGCCCGTGCCGATAGAATCGGCGCAGCTCGCCGAACATCTCCGGGATCCGGCGACGCGCGACGAATGCATCCTCGAGGTAGGCGGCGTAGCGCTCCGCGTTGTCGTTTGCGGCGCGATAGCGATCGTGCTCGTCGTCGTCGAGGTCGAGCTCGTACTCGGCATTGCCGAACAGCCGGCGGCGCAGGGCCGTCGATCGTCCGACCTCGGGTTCGGTGATCAGGAGACAGGTGACGTACTTGTCGACCTCGGCCTGGAGCTCGAGCTCGACCTGGCTGACCGGGCGGTCGTGCTGCGCACACCACACGGTGAAGATGAAGTGACTCACGCCCTCGACCGCGAACAGCAGGTCCTGGAAGTCGTGAGCGCGGGAGTCGAGGCGCCCGATCACCTCGGGGTCGATGTAGAGCGCCAGGTTCATCTCGCCATCACTCTCGACGACGAGCAGCTGCTCGCGCGGTCGGCGGGCATCAACCAGGTCGTCGCGGACCTGGGCTCCGACGACGTAGTCGCCGACCTCGACCCCGGTGTCGACGCGATACAGAGACTCGAGCCCGCGCTGGACGCGCGAGAGGGTCTTCACTACTGGATCACCTTGGTGCCCTCGACGAGGACGCCGGCCGCCTTCAGCTTCTGCTCGACCCAGTCCTCGCGGGTGCGCAGCCACGTCTCGTAGAGCTTGGCGATGTCGGTGGTCGCGTTGAGCTCCGCGAGCGTCGTTCGCTTGCGGACCTCCATCAGGACATCCACGAACCGCGGGAACTTGTCCGCGAGCTCCTCGTAGACCTCGGTCAACGACTTCGCCGCGGACATCGAGCGAGCGAGCTGCGTGTATGCGTTCTGTCCGAGGCTGACGTAGTACTCGGCATCCACGAGCGATCGGGTCAAGGACTCCGAGAAGAAGCCGGCCACATAGAGCGACGTGTCCCCGACCTGCTTCAGGTTCCGTACACGCTCGCCGGGATCCTGAACATGCTGAGCGAGCTTGATGCCCAGGGGCTCATCGGTGAGCCGGGCCTTCGTGAAGTCACCGAGGAGCCCGACCAGGTACCAGCTGGCGGGTTCGGAGGCGTCTAGATCGACCGCGGTGAGCGCATCCGACACGACCTCGTGAAAGTACTCATCGACCGAAGCAGCCAACGTTACGTCCATGATCCGATCTTCTGCCAGTTGGGGGCCAACGCAAGAACGTAGCGATCCTCGCGAATTACCACGGCTCCGGAACGCCCCTCCCGCGCCCCCGCAGCTCACTCGCACGGACGGGTGAGCGAGCGTCGTAGTCACGAACGAATTCGGCCAACTAGCCCCTTGCGCGAAAGCTCGTACCGCCTTACGAAGACGCCCGTTAGCAGTCGCCGGACGTGAGTGCTAACAAAGTTCGCCATCTGCCGGAAACACACGAGGAGAAGCACATGAACGTTCGCCCGCTCCAGGATCGCATCCTGCTCACCCGCGTCGCTGAAGTCGAGAAGACCCGCGGCGGCATCATCATCCCCGACTCGGCCAAGGAGCGCCCGCTCGAGGGCAAGGTCATCGCAGTCGGCTCGGGCAAGCGCCTCGAGGACGGCACCCTGGTGAAGCTCGACGTCAAGGCGGGCGATCGCGTGCTGTTCGGCAAGTACGCCGGCACCGAGATCAAGGTCGACGGCATCGACCACATCATCATTCGCGAGGAAGAAGTCCTCGGCGTCATCGAGTCGTAAGGAGAATAGTCATGGCTGCCAAAGACATCATTTTTGACGAGAAGGCTCGCAACCGCGTGATGGCGGGCGTCGACACGCTCGCGAACGCCGTCAAGGTCACCCTCGGACCGCGCGGTCGCAACGTGGTGATCGAGAAGTCGTGGGGCGCTCCCACGGTCACCAAGGACGGCGTCACCGTCGCCAAGGAGATCGAGCTCGAGAACAAGTTCGAGAACATGGGCGCGCAGATGGTCAAGGATGTCGCTTCCAAGACCTCTGACAACGCCGGCGACGGCACGACCACCGCGACCGTTCTCGCCCAGGCGATCTATCACCACGGCAGCAAGCTCGTGGCCGCGGGTCACAACCCGATGGAGCTCAAGCGTGGCATCGACACCTCTGTCGCCGCCGTCATCGAGGCGCTGAAGAAGCTCTCGACCCCGACCAAGGGCAAGGACGACATCGCGCAGGTCGGCACGATCAGCGCGAACGGCGATGCCGAGATCGGCAACATGATCGCCGAGGCGATGAAGAAGGTCGGCAAGGAAGGCG
>JACCQV010000717.1 GCA_013813945.1 Deltaproteobacteria bacterium
CGCCGCGTGCTGGCGTGAGACCTCGAGCTCGATCGCGACGGGGCCCGAGGACCGCGCGTCGTTGCCCTTGTCGTCGTTGCCCGCCCGCTCCGTGTCGCTAGGCTCGCCGCCAGTCTCGGGTGAGCGCTCCGACGCGGGCTTGGATCTCGTCGAGGGGGACATGGCCAAGTCGCCGGTTTACGACGACTTCTTGACCATCTACCACGACGTCGGTGATGGCGCGAGGCGACAGCGCATACACGACGTTCTTTTCCAGGGCCTGGATGGGCCACAGCGACGGATCGTCGAGATCGAGGGCAACGAGGTCACAGCGGAAGCCCGGCGCGATCCTGCCGACCGGGAGCCGCAGGGTCTCGCCGGCGGTGCTCGTGCCGAGCCGGAAGCAGGTCTCCGCGTCGATCGCCTGACCGTCGATCCGATGAACCTTCTGGAGCAGTGCTGCGGTCCGCATCTCGTCGAACACGCTGACCCGGTTGTTCGAACAACCGCCGTCCGTTCCAAGGCCGACCTTCACCCCGCGCGCGCACAGATCGACAAGATCGGTGACGCCATCGCCGAGGAACATGTTCGACCCCGGGCAGTAGGCGAGTGATCCGCCGCGATCTGCGAGCAGCGCTCGCTCGGACTCGTCGAACCAGCAGCCGTGCACGGCGATCATCGTCGACAGGTCGACGGGCAGGGCGGCGATCGCGTGCAGCGGCCGCATGCCGAACCGCTCGAGCGACTGGTCGACCTGATAGCGCTCCTCGGCGAGGTGAATGTGCCAGGGAACGCGTGCGTCGCGCGCGCAGCCCGCACCTGCTTCGATCATCGCCGGCGTCGCTCCGTGCTGACTGTGCGGCGCAGGCTGGATCGTGGTCAAGAAGCGCTCGCGATCCTGGTAACGCCGGGCGAGCTCTTCGAAGTGGGTGACTGCTTGTGGGATCGTCTCGCGATACGCCGCGGGTGCTCCGTCCCAGTCGTAGAAGCATCGCGCGAGGACGATCCGGATCCCGAGCCGGCGCGCAGCCTCGATCGTGGCGGAAGCGTGCTCGTTGCCTTGCGCGTTGAGATAGTAGAAGTCGCAGACCGTCGTCACGCCGTGCAGCAACATCTCGCCGAACGCGAATAGTGCCGCGGTCCCCATGTCCTCGGCGGTGAGCCGAGGCGAGTACTTGTAGAGCGCCTGATCGCGCCACTCGAGAAACGGCAGGTCATCGCCGATGCCGCGCAACAGCGACTGGAAGCTGTGGTTGTGGGTGTTGACCGTGCCCGGCACCATGGCGCGCCGGCTCCAGTCGATCCGGCGCGCGCCGGCAGCACGCGGGTCCGCGAGCACGACCGCAGGGTCATCGACGGCGACGATCGCGCCATCGATCGAGAGGACGGCGGTCGCCTCACGTGCACGGTCCGTGATCGCCCGATCGGCGGTGATGACGACGGCGTCGCTGGTCATACGGCTTCGGAGATCGACGCCAGGTTGAAGTCGTGCGTCCGCAGGGCAGGGGCGCGCATCCCGCGGGTCACGACCGTCGGGGTCATCGCATCCGCACGGGTGAGCATGTGGACCGGTGACTCGTTGAACCGGAAGTTCATCACCGGCGCGACGATCGCGCCGTTCTCGATCAGGAACGTTCCGTCCCGGGTCAGACCGGTCAGCAGAATCGTCTGCGGATCGAGCGAGCGGATGTACCAGAACCGGGTGATCAGCACGCCGCGCTTGACGCCCTTGATCAGCTCCTCGCGCGTCGCCTTGCCGCCTTCGAGGACCCAGCCGTCCGGCGACCCCGTCGGCGCCACTCCCTGCTTCTTCGCCCAGTAGCGCCCATACGTCAGGGCGGTGAGCTTGCCCTTGTCGATCCAGCGCGTCGGCTTCAGCGGGACGCCCTCGCCGTCGAACGGGCTCGCCGCCAGGGTGGTGTCGGTCGGGTCGGTGCGGAGCGTGATGGTGTTCGGGAACAGGGTCTCGCCGACGCGCGTGCCGCCGCCGGGCTTCGAGAAGAACGAGCGGCCCTCGTCCGCGCTGCGTGCCCCGAGCTGCGCGGCGAGCTCGCTCGTGAGGTTCGCCACGGCGGCGGGCTCGAGGATGACGGTGTACCGACCGGGTTCGAGCCGTCGCGCTTTCGCGGAGCTGACCGCCTTGTCGACGGCGACCTTCGCGACCGCGGCTGCGTCGATGTCGGCCGCGCGGTTCGACGCAGCGTTCGCCCAGCCCGAACCAGTAGCGTCCTTCGTGCGCGCGGTGCACGACAGGCCGCACGATGACCACGCATGGAACGCCCACAGGCCTTCGCTCGACGCGATCGCGGACATCTTCGATGCGTGCTCGTAATATCCCGCGATCTGGACCTTCGCGGCATCGCCAGCGGAGATCACCGAGAACGCCGCCTTCGCGCGCTCGCTGGGGCTGAGCTCCACGGTCTTGCCGTCGCGCGCGCCCTTCACGGTGATGTACTTCTGCTTGTCAAGTGGCGGCATCGCTTCGGGGTTCTCCGGCGCGAGCCTGGCCATCCGCGAAGCGCGCGCGACGACATCGTCGATCGAGCGATCGTCGAGCTGGTTCGTCGTCGCGGTCGCGGAGCGCTTTCCGTACCCGACGTTGACCGAGAGCGTGAGCAGCTCGACGTCCGAGGAAGATGTGATCTCGTTGACCGCAAATCGCGTGTTGCCACCGTCGGTGCCGCGCAACGTGGCGGTGGCGGTCGTGCCCTTGCTCGAGCTCGCGAGCATGATCACGCGCTCGAGGAGGCGCTTGGTCTGACCTTCGGTCTGCATGTCAGGCTCCCCGCCGGTTCGTGCTCAGGATGTTGATCTTCTTGAATCGCGCCGGTGGGCAGCCATGGCTGACCGCGTTGATCTGGGTCGGTTCGCCCTTGCCGTCGTACATGGAGCCGCCGAGCTTCCACGAGCTGGGCCCGCCGATCTGATCGCACGCGGACCAGAACTCGAGCGTGTTCGACTGATAGGCGACGTCGCGCACCATCCGGGTCTTCTTGCCGCGCTTGACCTCCCAGAACGCCTGACCGCCGAACTGGAAGTTGAAGCGCTGGTGATCGATCGACCACGAGCCATTGCCGACGATGACAATGCCGTCCTCGGTCGCCGCGATCAGATCGTCGATCGAGCGCTCCTTGGGACCGGCCGCGAGCGACACGTTCGGCATGCGCTGGAACGGAAACGACGCATAGCTGTCCGCATACGATGTTCCGCGCGAGGCCTTCTCGCCGATCCAGCCGGCCTGCTCGCGCGTGGTCTGATAGCCGACGAACATGCCCTTCTCGACGAGGTTCCACCGCTGCGTCGCGACGCCGTCGTCATCGTAGCCACAGGTGGCGAGGGCGCCGGGCGTGGTCTTGTCTGCATAGAACGTCAGGATCGGGGTGCCGATCCGCAGCTTGCCGAGCTTGTCGGGGGTCGCGAACGAGGTGCCCGCGAAGTTCGCCTCGTACCCCATGGCGCGGTCGAGCTCGGTCGGGTGTCCGATCGATTCGTGGATCGTCAGCCACAGGTTCGTGGGATCGAGAATCAGGTCGCGCTTGCCGGCAACGACCGACGGAGCCTTGAGCTTCTCGACCGCCTGCTCGGCGATCATGCGCGCATCTGCGACGAGCGGCGAGCCCTCGATGTACTCCCAGCCCGCCTGCATCGGCGGCAGGTCGTGGTCGCGCGTCACGAACTCGCCGCGCTTGTCGTCGACGGCGGTCACCGTGTAGCCCGGACCGACACGCACGATCTCCTGCTCGATGTACGCGCCGTCCGTGGATGCAAACAGCTTCCACTCCGAGTTCGCCTCGTAGCGCGCTTCGACGTACTTGATGCCCTTGACCTTGCTCGCCTCGCGGTTGATCGCGAGCAGCAGCTCGGCCTTGTCCTCCAGCGGGATCTTGAATGGATCCTTGATCCGAGCGGTCTGCCAGACATCGACGTTGGCCGGAACCGGCGCGAGGACGACGGGCCGCTTCATCTGCGAGGAGTTCGCCTTTGCCGTTGCCACCGCACGCTTCGCGAGACGCTCGGCCTCGCCGGAGGTCACGGCAGGCGCTGCGGCAAATCCCCAGGCGCCGCCGGCGATCACCCGGACTCCGAGACCATACGACTCACTCGATGAGACGTCGGTGATCTTGTCCTCGCGCGTCCCCATCCCCTCGGTGCGGCGTCGCACGATCCGGACATCGGCGTAGGTGGCACCTGCCTTCTTCGCTGCCCCGAGGGCGCGCTGGATGAC
>JACCQV010000181.1 GCA_013813945.1 Deltaproteobacteria bacterium
CGGTTCAAGCGCGAGTTCCGTGCGCTCGCGGACATCGTGCATCCGAACCTCGTGACGCTGCACGAGCTGCACGCGGCCGCAGGCGACTGGTACTTCACGATGGAGCTGATCGAGGGGGTGTCGTTCATCGACTGGGTGCGGCCGCCGCGGTCGGTCGCCGGTCCGACGCGCACGCGGCAGGATATCGCTGCTTCGCCGGTCAACACCGCGCGGCTGCGTGCGGCGATGGTGCAGCTCGTCGATGCTCTCGTCGCACTGCACAAGGCCGGAAAGCTGCACCGCGATCTCAAGCCGTCCAATGTTCTCGTCGCCGCGCAGGGCCGCGTCACGTTGCTCGACTTCGGACTCGTCGCCGGGATGGCCGAGGGAGATCCGGAGAAGCTCGCGGTCGGCACGCCGGTGTACATGTCGCCCGAGCAGGCGGCGGATCAGTCGCTCGATGAAGCCAGCGACTGGTACGCGGTCGGCTCCATGCTCTACGAGGCGATGACCGGCCGGCGCCCCTTCGAGGGCGACTCCGAGCAGGTGATGACGCGCAAGCAGACCGAGTCGCCGGTGCATCCGACCGAGCTGGTGCCAGGGCTGCCCGCGGATCTGACGCGGTTGTGCATGGCGCTGCTGCAGCCCGCGCCGAACGCGCGCCCGCAAGGACTCGCGGTGCTGACCCAGCTCGGATCCGTGCCCTCGCTCGGGACCCGCAGCCTGACCAAGAGTCTCCCGCCGATGAACTTCGTCGGCCGCGCGATCGAGATGAATCAGCTGCAGCGCGCGCTCGACGATGCACGGCGGCGTGGCGTTGCGATCATGGTCAAGGGACGCAGCGGCATCGGCAAGAGCACGCTGATCCGGCGGTTCACGCGTGGGCTCAGCAACGCGGTGTTCGTGCTCGAGGGCCGCTGCTTCGAGCGCGAGGCCGTCCCGTTCAAGATGCTCGATGGCGTGGTCGATACACTGACCGCCGCGATCATGGGCCTGCCCGCCGCAACGGTACTCGAGCTCGTCCCGCACGAGATCGGTTCGCTCGCGCGCCTGTTCCCGGTGATGCGGCGGATCCCGCAGTTCGCCGATGCGGCCTCCGCGTCGACGGTGCCGCCCGATCCGCAGGAGCAGCGACGACGCGGCTTCCAGGCGCTGCGCAGCGTGATGACGGGCCTGGTGCGAGTGCGCCCGGTCGTGGTGTTCGTCGACGACGCGCACTGGGGAGACAGCGACAGTGTCGTGTTCCTCGCGGAGCTGATCCATGGGGCCGAGCCGGGGATGCTGATCCTGATCGCGCACCGGCCGGAGGATTACCTCGGCGTCGTCGTCCAGCTGCGGCGGCCGCCGGGCGGAAGTGCGGAGCGCGGCGATGTGCGCGACGTCGAGATCCAGCCGCTGCGCGACTCCGACGCGATCGATCTCGTCAACCAGCTCGCCGAGGACGGAGGTCGCACCGCAACGGTGGTCGCGGCGGCCGGCGGCAATCCGCTCGCACTCGCGGAGATGGCGCGGGCACCGTCGATGGCCGCGGGCATGAAGATGGACGACCTGGTGCGTGAACGCGTCCACCGGCTGTCGATCGACTGCCAGGCGATGCTGGCCGTGACGAGCATCGCGGCGCGTCCATTGCCGGTCGAGATCGCGGCGCACGCGGCCGGTGTCGCCGGCGGTCGTGACGAAGCGAGCATGCTGTCGATCGAGAGGCTCGCGACGCTGCGCCAGGTCGACGGTCAGATGATCCTGCACCCCGCGCACGACTACGTGCGCAGCGCGGTGGTCGCCGGCCTCGACACCGAGACCCGGGCGAGCTGGCACGAGGCGATCGCTCGCGCGTTCGAGGCGATCCAGGGGCCCAAGGAGCTCGATTCGCTCGCGGTCGTCGAGCACTGGCTCGCGGCGGGACATCCCGCGAACGCGGCGCACCACGCACTTGCCGCGGCGGGAAAGGCGGAGGAGGCGCTCGCGTTCCGCCGGGCCGCGGAGCTCTACCAGATCGGTTTGACGTTCGGTTCGTGGGACGCCGCAGGGCAGCGCGAGCTGCTCGGCCGCCAGGCGAACGCGCTGGTCTGTGCCGGCCAGCTCGACGAGGCCGCGACACTCTATGGGTATGCGGCCTTGTTGCTGCCGAACGATGACGACGCGATCGAGCTCGAGCGGCTGCGTGTCGAAGCGCTGCTGCGGCGCGGGAGGCTCGATGAGGGTCTACCCGCCGCGGAGAAGCTCCTCGCGCAGATCGGGATCCGGATCCCGCTGACCGCGCGTGCGTCGCGGACCAAGCTCGCCACGCAGTGGATCCAGATGAAGCTGCGCGGCCTCGACTACAAGGAGCGCGACGTCACCCAGATCCCGCGCGCGGACCTGCTCGCGCTCGATGTGCTGTACTCGATCTCGAGCGGCCTCGCGTTCGCGGATCCGGCGCTCGGCCGCGTGGTGCAGTCC
>JACCQV010000771.1 GCA_013813945.1 Deltaproteobacteria bacterium
CCGTCGAGACGGCGGCGCCCGCCGAGCCCGCGATGGCCGCCGAGCCTGCGGCCGAGGCCGCTCCCGCGGCAGCCGCCCCACCGGCTGCCCGCAAGACCCGGGCTCCGGTCAAGAAGCCGGCGAAGACCGCCGACCCGTGCGACGGCGGCGAGTGATCACCGTCGCCACCCTTCCCGACGACGTGCTCGCCCGCCGCGAGCGCCTTCCGGTCAAGCCCGCTCCGGTCGTGCTGACCGGCAAGCGCGTCGAGCTGCGGCCGCTGGATCTCGACGAGCACGTCGACGCGCTGTTCGCGGTGTCCTGCGGCGCGCCGGTTGCCGTCGGCGATCGCAAGGTCGAGGCCTACGACGCCGAGGCGCTGATCTGGCGCTGGATGAAGGGGGGCCCACACGCCGATGTCGCGGCACTCCGGTCGTACCTCGCCGCCCAGGTCGCGGCGGCCGACATGCTCCCGATGGTCGTCATCGATCGTCCGAGCTCGCACCCGGTCGGAGTCGCGGCGTTCATGTCGAACGCGCCCGGCGATCTCCGCATCGAGCTCGGCAGTATCTGGTACGGACCGATCGCGCAGGGTACCGGGGCCTCGCGCGAAGCCACGATGCTGATGCTCGAGCACGTGTTCGGCCTCGGCTACCGGCGCGTGGAGTGGAAGTGCGATTCGCTGAACGAGCGCTCACGTCGCGCGGCGATCTCGTACGGTTTCACGTTCGAAGGCGTCCAGCATTCTCACTACATCGTGAAGGGCAAGAACCGCGATACCGCCTGGTACCGGATGCTCGATCACGAGTGGCCCGACCTCGCGGCCCGGCGATCCACAGCAGACTGAGCCCGCCGCGGCCTCCTCGGCGCGCGCGCTCACTCGACTCTACGGACGCGGCTCCTGAGCTCCGACCGTGCGGAACGCATCGCGCGTCGTCGGGGCGAGATTTCGGTACTCGGCACCGATCCACTGCGGCGTGAGTGCGGACTTGTAGACGCGCATCTCGTCGATCGTCCCGCGGATCGGATACTGCGCTCGACCGAGTGCGACGGTCATCGAGCTCGTGGTGCTACCGACCGCCGAGATCGAGGGAGCTGCGACCTCCGTCCCGTTCAGGTACAGCCGGAAGCGTTGCGAAGCACGATCGACCACCGCGACGAGGTGGACCCATCGGTTGAGCAGCGCCGCTTCCTGGCCAAACGTCGCGCCGATGATGTTCTGGTTGCCATCACACAGATAGCCCGTCCACGCGCCCGTCCCGAGCTCGAGGTCGTAGCCCGGATCGTTGGCGCTCGCGCCGCCCTTGTAGAAGACCATGTCGTACATCGTCTGGCTGCTCGTCACGAACACCCACGCTCCGTACGAATACGAGCTCGTTCCATGGGTCAGCGGGGCTGACGTGGTGCCGTCGCGCTGCAGCGTGTCGTCGGTGCCGTCATAGCCACGCGCGCGGCCCACGATGCCTTCATCGACGAGCACGGGAGCATTGTTCGCGGCAGGCGCCGTCAGTGCGAGTGCGTTCGGCGTGCTGTCGCGGGCGACGTTCGCCTGCGGATCGGTGAGGTGCCACACCGCGCCATAGCGAGCCGCAGGCCAGGTCGCGGCACCATCCTGGGCATCGATGGGATCGCCGCCGTAGTAGAGGTAGACCTCGGACGTCGGCGTGAAGCTGTCGATCCGGACCCACGCCGCGAGCGCGCCAGAAGCTCCATCGAAGCGCTCGATCTCGAAGTCGAGGTGCGTGAGCTGATCGGGCCCCGTGAATTCGAAGCCACTGCCATCGTCACGCGCATTGCTGGCCAGATCTGCATCGACGGGGATGACGACGGCGGCGACGAAGTTCGCGAGCGTCGTGGTGCCCGACGTGAACGTGATCTTCTTGCGGAAGTCGTAACCGGCGAGCCACGTTCCGGGCGGCGGTGCCTCGGGGCTGACGTCGGCAGGTGTCGCGGCGTCCACCTCGCTTCCATCGGGCGGCCCCGCCGTGATCTGGAAGCCGCAGCCTCCGAGCACACCGAGAAAGAGGAGGACCACCGGGCGCATCGCGCGGGCATGATACCGCGGTAGGGTCGCCTCTTGATGGGGTCTCGCGGTCTCCCGCTCTATGTACGCGTCGTGATCGCCGTCGTGCTCGGCGCCACGGTCGGCATCGTGTGCGGAGCTCAGGACATCGTGGGCGGGATCACCACCGAGCACCTCGGCAAGATCGGCCTTCTCGTCATCCGCGTCCTCAAGATGCTCGCGATTCCGCTCGTGATGTTCGCCGTGATCGACGCGATCGCACGGACGAACTTGACGGGGGTGATGGGTCTCCGCTTGATCGCGATCTGTGTCGTGAACGTCTGCGTCGCGATGGCCATCGGCCTCACGCTCATGAACCTGATCGCCCCTGGCGAAGCATGGCAAGGGCACATCAGCGAGCTCGCGGGCATCCCCGACCTTGCAACGGTGAAGGCTCCTCCCCCCGGCGCCTCCCTCTCGCCGATCGACAACCTCATGCGCTGGGTTCCGGAGACCGTCGTCCAGCCGTTCTCCGAGAACAACGTGATCGCCGTCGTCCTGCTCGCCTTGCTCGCCGGCGCCGCCCTGCGCAGCGTCAAGCGCGACCCCGACGCCACCGAGTCGGTCGGAACGATCCTGCGCTTCGTCGATGGCACGTGCCGGGTGCTGATGAAGATGCTCGCGTGGGTGGTCGAGGTCGTGCCGTTCGCGGTGTTCGGCGTCGTCGCTCACGTCGTCGGCAAGGCCGGGCTCGGGGCGTTCACGGCGCTGTCTGGCTTTCTCGGGATCATCCTGCTCGGGATGGCGATCCACGCGCTGATCTATTACCCGTTGATGGCGTGGCTCGTCGGGCGCAAGCATCCACGCGTCTATCTCGGACGTGGCGCGAACGCGATCTTGACGGGGCTGTCGACCAACTCGAGCCTCGCCACCGTCCCGATCACGCTGCGCTCGCTCGAGGCCATGGACATCCGTCCCGAGTCGGCGCGCCTGGCGGCCCTGGTCGGGACGAACCTCAACAACGACGGCATCACACTGTACGAGGCCATGGCTGCCGTGTTCCTCGCGCAGGCTCTCGGTTACGACCTGCCGGTCGGTGCACAGGTCACGATCGTCCTCGCATCCGTGATGGCCGGCATCGGCATCGCGGGCATCCCGGAGGCCGGCCTGATCGTCCTCCCGCTCGTGCTGTCCGCCGCGGGGCTGCCAGAGGAGGTCGTCGCTGCCGTCCTGCCGCTCGTGTTCACGGTCGACTGGATCCTCGCCCGCGCCCGAAGTGCGGTGAACGTCATGGCCGACATGCTGGTCGCGATTCTTCTCGATCGCTGGTCGCGCGCCCGCGACCCCGAGCCCGTCCCCGATCCGGACTAGCGGCTTACGGGCGCCGCAGTCCGATGCACGTCCGAGCTCCGGCGGCGCCGATCGCCGTGCAGCCCCGATCGACGCGCCCCGCCGATCGTGCGGCGATCACAGCGCACACTCGATCGCAACGCCGCGCTCGACCACCCACTTGACGATGTCTCGGGTCGACGCGCGCGAGCTCGGTCGTCAGCGATGAACCGTCGGCGTCATCGTGGGCGTCGAGTCGATCGGCCAGCTCCGCGCACCGGTCCATCATGCCGCGCAGCGTGTCGGGTTGAGCGATGAGCTCGTTGAGCGCGCGACTTGGGAGCATCGGCGAGATCACATCAAGGTTCGTGCCAGCGCTGAGACCGGATATTCGCTAGCGGGTGCGCTTGCGCGGCTTCGCGGCGAGGTGCGCGCGTCCCCGCGGCGAGATCTCGTAACCGACCTCGAAGCTCTGCGTCAGTCCCAGGCGCTTGAGCTTGCGGATGTCCGTCTTGAGCTCGAGCGTGGGCCGCTCGAGCTTCAGCGCGAGCTTGGACGCCGCCGTTCGCGGGTGCTTGCCGATCAGCGCCAGAGTGCGGCGCGTCCACGGCTTCGTGCGATCGAGGCGCGCGAGCTTGTCGCGTATCGTCGCGATGTCCTCGTCGCTCAATGCATCCTCGAGCGCGATGCCGACGCGGTCGCCATCACCGCCGTGATGCAGCTCGATCCGCCACAGCTCGGTCGTGTCCTCGATGGCTCCGAGCTCGCCGAGATACGCGCGCAGTGCAGGAATCGAAGGGAAGCCTGCAGCGGTCGCGTCCGCCTCCGTGATCTGGCTCGCCATGATCTTGGAGAGGGCGTCGACCTGGAGCACTCCGATCGGATGACACCGGTAGCGGCCGCCTGGCTTGACGTGCGGCTTGGCCCACCGCCGGAACGTCAGCGTGATCGTCCCGCTC
>JACCQV010000188.1 GCA_013813945.1 Deltaproteobacteria bacterium
CGAGGGAGGTCCGGACGCGTTGCGCGGTGAGCATCGATTACTTCGACGCACGAGATCGGATCTCGATCCCCCGGACCTCAATAGAAAGTGAATCCAGTTAAAACCGAAGGTTGAGTCAGGTTTCGAGTCTCAACATTCTCGACCGTCTACGTATGCCCCGTCACGTAGTTAACTGAGGGAATCTACGAAGTAATCGACTGCCACAACATGCTGCTTGACCGTGCGCGTCATGGGGGCTACATCGACGCACATGACGAACGCTCAAGAACGCAAGGCCCAGGAACGGCAAGCCCGCCGACGGCGGATCCAGGAAGCCGCTCGCACCGTCTTCTCGGAGCGCGGTTATGCCGGTGCCTCGATCGAGCTCATCGCTCGCGCGGCGCAGCTCTCGGTCGGCGCGATCTATCTCTACTTCCGCTCCAAGGAAGACCTCTACGTCTCCCTCATCGAGGACACCCTGACGGTGTTCGACGTCGAGATGGCGCAGGTCCGCGAGCAGACCGAGGTCAGCAGCCGCCTCCGGGCGACCTGGTCGATCCTGGTGCGCTGGGCGGAGAAGGACCCCGAGGGTCCCCGCATTCTCCGCCTGCTCGCGCAGCCGGCGATTCGCCCGCAGCTGTCTGACGAGGTCGTGACCGCGGTGTCCGCGGGCATCGGTCGCGTGCAGGATCACATCGGCGCGAGCGTTGCCGATGGCATCCACGCCGGAATCTACCGTCAGGTCAACGCGCGCGAGATCGCGGACCTCGCGTGGTCGGTGCTGCTCGGCAGCCTCGACGCTGCCGAGATGCAGACGAACCTCGGCCTCCCCACGGAAGTTCTCGCGCTCCGCACCGATCGCGCACTCGCGCTGATCGAGAGCGCGCTGACTCCGCAGGTTGCCGCGACGCTCCGCGCCGTCGCGTAGCTCTCCCATCGCTCGCGTCTGACCGAGCTCATCGCTGTTTGTCGTCATCAGCGATGACGTCGTATCGACGTGCCATGCGGTCCGGCTTCTAGGTCCGCACCACGCACCCTGCTACCCTTTCCGGGACATGCGGGCTTGTGTGGCGTGCGCGACGAAGACCGACGACACCGGGCGATTCTGTCCGGTGTGCGGCGCCGTTCTCGTCGACGAACCGCGGCCCGACGCCCCTGCCCCGTCGGAGCTCCCCCCGGTCCCGGACGCGAGCCTGATCGGCACCTCGTTCGACGGCTTCACGATCGAGGCGATGATCGGAGGCGGCGCGTTCGGCACCGTGTTTCGGGGCCGGCAGGCTGGGCTCGACCGCCAGGTCGCGATCAAGGTTCCGACCCACGAGATCGCAGCCGACCCGGTGATGGCGCGCCGGTTTGCGCGGGAGTGCCGCTCTGCAGCGCGGATCACGCACCCCGGCGTCGTGGCGATCTACGCGGTCGGCGAGCTCGGTGATGGCCGGCCGTACCTGGCGATGCAGCTGATCGACGGCGAGCCGCTCGACAAGATCCTCGAGAACGGCCCGATCCCCGCGGTCCGCGCGCTGCGCATCGCCCGCAACGTCGCGAGTGCTCTGTCCGAGACGCACGCGGCCGATGTCGTGCACCGCGATCTCAAGCCGTCGAACATCATGTGGCGTTGCGATCGCAACGGCGACGATCGGATCACGCTGGTCGACTTTGGCATTGCGATCGCGAACCCCGGCAACGCCGAGGCGACCCGGCTGACTGCCAATGGGGTGATCGGCACGCCTCATTACATGTCGCCAGAACAGGCGCACGGCGAGATGCCCGACCATCGCGCCGACCTCTACGCACTCGGCTGCATCCTGTTCGAGCTCGTCACCGGCAAGCCACCGTTCGATGGCTCGGGCTTCGAGGTCCTGCTCGCTCACCTCGGCCGCCCGATCCCGATTCCGAGCGAGGTCCACGACGGGGTGCCCGAGCCCGTCGATCGGCTCGTGATCCACTTGCTGTCCAAGCGGCCCGACGATCGCCCGCAGAGCGCCGACGAGGTCGTCACGTTGATCGATGACGCGATCGCCCAGCTCGAGGGTCGTGGCGGCCCCAGCCATTCGGCGATGAAGACGCGGCACACCCCGCGCGCGAAGCGCAAGAGCGGAGCGCCGACCACGTACGAGCGCCCGGTGCCCGCACCGCACCGCTCGCGGCGCTGGCTCGCGCTCGGTGGGTTCGCCGCGGTCGCGATCGCCGTCGCGGGGTTCGCGGCCGTCAAGCTCTCCGACGCGGACGACACGGCGAACGCCGATGAGGACGCCACGGCGCCGAGCCCCTTCACCGGCCGTCGTGAGTTCATCTACGACGACGGCGAGATGACGACCCGCGCGACGATCTACGATCCCATCGTCGCCGGCAAGCGAGCCCGGACCCAGCTCGAGGTCTGGAACGCGATCGGCGCGCCGCTCGACGTCTCACATCTCGTGATCACGATCGAGGATCCGCTTCGCAACACCGCCACCGGCACCACCGCGCCCCGCTCGAAGCGGTCCGCCGGGCGGTTCGCGTTCTGGCATGTCTTCGAGACGCCGGGCCGCTACAAGGTGCGGGTGTTTCCACCCGAGGCGACCAGCGTGTTCACGATCGACATCGACGTCGAACCGTGACGTCTACTCTCTGCCGGCCGCCTCGTCTTCGGAGAAGTTGACCTTGCCGGTGTGCCGCTCGCCTTCGCCGAGGATCTTGAGCCGGCCCGCTGCGAGGACCTTGCCCTTGTTCTCCATCGTGATCATCAGCTCCTTGTTGACGCCGAACGACTTCTTCTCGAGGAGGACCTTCGAGGTCAGCGTCTTCTGACCGCGCTCGTCGGTGAACTGCTCGAACGAGCTCATGAGCTGCTGCTGGCGGCCGCCGACCTCGTAGATCTTGACGATGTACTCGACGTCATTGAGCGGCGTCTTGAGGAAGCCGATGAAGTGGACGGTCCACCCCTTCTTCTCCTTGTCCTCCTGGAAGCTCGTCTTGCTCTGCTTCTTGATCTGCGCCGTGTAGGCGGCGGCGCTCTTCGCCTGCGTCGGATAGCGCTTCTCGCTCATCATGATCCGGCCAGCGAAGACCTTGTTCGGATTGGCGTCCGCGGGGCGTGCCGCGAACATCAAGGCCGTGATCAGGAGCGACGACACCACGATGGAGGCTCTCATCGTGGACGATGCTACAAGACGCCGCGCTACTGAAGCAATGTGCGGATCGCCTCGAGACCAGCGCGGTCCGGAGCCTCCGGCCCGTCGAGCCGAGCGGCGATCTCGACGGCACGCCTCGCAAGCGCGCGATAGATCTCGATAAGCTCGGGTCGCCCGCGCAATGCTTCCAGATGTCGTTGAATGGTGACAGCGTCACCACGTCGAACGGGCCCCGTCAGTCCGTCGGTAGTCCCATGTGCGGAAACATTCCTGAGCGCGCCTTCGGCGAGCGGCACCAGCGCCTGCGCTGCCCGCGCCGGTGAGACCCCCGCAATGCCGAGCACGGCTGCGGCGGCATCGATCGCCGCGACGATGTAGTTCGACGCGAGCGCGGCCGCCGCGTGATAGCTCGCCATCTGCGCGCCGTCGAGTGGCAGCACGATGCCGCCGAGCGCACCCACGAGTCGCGTGGCCGTGGCGCGGCCGACCTCGTCACCCTCGATCCCGAACACGGTCCCTTTGAGCGACCGCATCGCGGCCTTGCCATCGGCGATCGCGGAGAGCGGGTGAATGGTTCCGATCCCCGCCACCTGGCTCGCGACGTCGCCGAGCACGTCCTGCGCGGACGTCGCACCCGCACAGTGCAGCATCACGTGGCGCTTGCCGACGAGCCCGGTGCCGAGCAGCATCGTTGCGACCTCGCCGATCATCTGATCGCGGACGGCGAGGATCACGACCTCGGCCTCGAGCAGCACGTCCGGTGGCGCTGACGAGAACGCAGCAACGCCCGCGACCGAGCCCGCGAGCCGCGCGGCTTGCGGCTTGCGCGCCCACAGGCCGAGCACCGGCACGCCACCGAGGCGCAGCGCTCCCGCGAGGGCGGTCGCGACCGGCCCGGCGCCGACGAGGAACGTGGTGGGGTTTCGCTTGCTCATGAGTAGAGATCGCGCTCGGCGATATACCTCAACACCGAGGCCGGCAACAGGGACGATGCATCCCCTGCCCCGGCGAGGACCGCGCGGATCGCCGTCGACGAAACTTCGGGCATCGTCAGCCCGGTCACGGTGCTGCCCGGCGGGACGGCATGCCCCGTGCGGCCGACGACGATCAGCGGCGCGGCCGCGACGACGTCCGCCCAGCGGTGCCACTTCGCGGTCTCTGCGAGGATGTCGGTTCCAACGATCAATCGAAAGCTCGAGCCCGGGTGGTGCGCGACCAGGTGCTCGATCAGGTCGAGCGTACGGCTGCCCACGAAGCCTGGCTGCTGCGCCAGCTCTTCTTCAGCGAGGTACACGCGAGCACGTGGGCCGAGTGGCTCGATCGCGAGCTCGGTCATTGCGACGCGATCTGCGAACGCTGCGAGGTCCTTGCCGAACACGTGCGTGTACACGGGGACGAACCAGATCTCGTCGATCGGCTGGGTCTCCAGGCAGTAGAGCGCGATCAGCTGATGAGCAGCGTGCGGCGGATTGAAGCTGCCGCCGAACAGCCCGACGACCTTTCCGGTCCCCGCGTTCATTCGTACAGCAGGAATTCTGCGCGCTCCTCGGCGAAGTCACCTTCGTCGCGAGGCCAGCGCGCGGTCAGCTCGTCGAGGCTCTTGCCGGCCTCGATTCCCTCGCGGATCGCCGCCGAGCCAGCCAGCAGATCGATCGCCGGAATCCTGTCGACGAACTCGTATGCCTTCGCGCGCCACTTGAACGCGGCCGGGCCCTGGTCGTAGCAAGCCTTGAGGAACGCGACGCCGGTGCGATACGGCCGGAATGTGTCGACGTTCGTCACGTGGAGCTGCACGCCGCCGCACGCCTGCTTCGAGTGCTTCTGGAACTGCGGCGTGAACACGCACGACCGGAACGCGACGCCCGGAAGCTGCATCGCGGTGAGCTCGACCGCGAGCCGGTGCCCGTCGAGATACGGCGCCCCCGCCAGCTCGAACGGCCGCGTCGTTCCTCGCCCCTCCGAGAGCTCGGTGCCTTCGACGAGGCACATCCCCGGATAGACCAGCGCCGTATCGACCGTGGGCATGTTCGGGGACGGCATCACCCAGGGCAGCCCGGTGTGGTCGTAATGCATGTCGCGCTCCCAGCCGCGCATGCTGATCACGGCCAGCTCGAGGTCGAGCTTCTCGACGGTGTGCCGCCAGCGCGCGATCTCGCCCGCCGTCATGCCGTGCCGGTTCGGGCACGACACGAGCCCCACGAACGACTCGAAGCCGGGGACGATCGCCGGACCTTCGATGTGCTCGCCGCCGATCGGGTTGGGTCGATCGAGGACGACGAAGCCCTTGCCCGCCTTCGCACACGCGCGCATCGCGAGGACCATCGTCCACACGAACGTGTAGTAGCGGCTGCCGATGTCCTGAACGTCGTAGACGAGGACATCGACCTCGTCGAGCATCGCCGCCGTCGGCGTCAACGTGTCCTCGGTCGCGCCGTACAGGCTGTGCACCGGCAGGCCCGTCCGGATGTCGCGTGCCTCGTTGACCTCGATCATGTCCTGCGCATCGCCGCGCACTCCGTGCTCGGGACCGAAAAGTGCGGTGACCTTCATGTCCGCTCGCGCGGTCAACAGGTCGATCGCGTGGTGCAGCTGGCTGTCGACTGCCGTCGGATTGACGAGCAGGCCGACACGACGGCCAGCGAGCAGCGCGCTGCCCTCGGCTGCCAACCGTGCGAGCCCGGTCTGGACCGCCATTGCTAGGCGAAGATCCCCCGCGCGAACATGTTCACGCGAAAATCGGTACCGGCTTGAGCGAGACCTTGCCGTCCTTGGTGACGACGCGGAAGCGCACGCGCTGGCACTGGTACTGCGCCTTCAGCTTGCCCTCGTTGACCTTGAGCTTCGCGATGAAGTTCTCGAACGAGACCTCGTCGGGATTGCCGGTCGCCTTCCGTGCGTTGACGTACTCCGTGTAAACGCGCTTGTAGTAGTCGGGCTCCGACTCCTGCGCGAGCGCCGCGATGTCGGGATCGACGGCGGGCTTGTCGTCGCCCTCCTCGAACTCGACGCGGCCCTGCATGATCGGGTTGCCTTCCTCGTCGAACTCCTCCTCGCCTGGCTCGGGCCGGCCGAGCAGGCGCGCGAGCATGACGTTGAGGCCATTGGACAGACCGTCGAGCTCGGGCCCCACGGGCCGGAACGTCCGGTCGAGGTTGCCGTTGATGATCTCGGTGACGCCCTGCTCGACCTGATCCACCTGCCCCATGAGCCGGCGATGCGACAGGTAGAGCCCGAGCAGCGCGATCGCGAGTGCACCACCGCCGAGGAGCAGGACGAACAGCTTGACGGTGCCGCCCGTGTTGCCGGCCTCGCCGACGGGCGCGAGGACGATCGCACCGGCGGTCATGGCGGGATAACCAGGGGGCAGCGAGCGCGTCGCAGAGCGCGGCATCCGCACGCCTGCGGCGATGTACTCGTCCTCGCCGATCGTGATCCGCTGCTTCGTGGCGTCGTTGCCGATCTTCTTGGACTTCAGCAGCTCGGTGAGGGCCCGGGCCTTCGCCGTGTCCTCTTCGGTGGTGGTGCCGCGCGTGAAGCTCGATGCCACGACACGTCCCGCGTCGTAGTACGCGATGTCGGTCCCGAGCAGCGCGCGGTCCTTCTGGGTCTCCTTCGCCGTCTGCGAGTAGGCCACGACGATCGCGCCGATGATCGAGACGCCCTCGATGTCCTTCGGATTGACGGGCGCATCGGGATCGATGATCGGCGCAACGCCGACCTTCATCATTCCCTTGTCGTCCTTCATCCAGATGTCGCTGATGATGACCTTCTTGCCGAGCGCGACGTTGAGCGCCGGGAGGACCGACTCGCCCTTGTCATCCTTGAGGTACTTCGGAGGCACCGAGCTGACCTCGTGCATCGCGAGGACATTCCCCGACGCATCGACGAGCGCGATGATGTCTGGCTTGACCTCACCCTGCTTCTCGTCCGAGGTGAACTTCTGGAAGCCGATGCGGGCCTGAGAGGAACGCTCGGCCTCGCTGTCGGTCTTGACGGCCTTGACGAACTCCGCGCGCGCCGCGAGGCGTTCGGCCTTGTTTGCGACATCGATGCCCTTCAGCTGATTCAGCTGCTGGACGACTTGATAGGCCCGCGTGAGCTGGGCGTCGGCGTCCTTGAGGGCACGCTCGTTCAAGCTGGTCGACGTGACGAAGTATGCGATGGCCGTGAGTGCGGCAATCACGGCAGCAACAACCGCGGCGATAACGGTGCGGGACATGCTCCCTCCGCGCGGGATTATTCGTGGACTGACGCGGAGTTGTCAATCAACCGCGGCGTCGGATACGTGCAGCTTGCTCAAGCCGCAGATCGCTCGCAGCTGCTGCTCGGCCCCGGCCTCGTCCATGGGTGCGAACAAACACACGCTGTACGCCACTCCACGGGCCATTGCGGCCGGGATCAGCGGGGGATCGTCGATCACGAGCAGGCGGCGCTTGCCGCCCGGGCCGATCATGGTCGCAAACGTGGCGGTCGCACAATCGTGGGTGATCGTCGCATCGAGGTACTTGGACCGTGATTCATCCGGCGGCTTGCACAGGGCCGCCCTGGGCACCGCGACCAGCTCCTGGACCGGGTCCGGGATCTCGAGCGGCGGCTCGGAGCCGCGCGCCGCGGCGCGATAGCGGGCCAGGGCCTCGTCGTAGTGGCGGGCCAGCTCCGCCGGAGGAATCGTCCCGGTCGTGGCGACGAGCTGCGCGCCGATCCGCGCCTCGGCACTCAGAGCCACGCCCTTCATCTGGATCGTGGCCTTCGGCCCGCCATCCCCACCCCGCTTCAGCACCACGACCGCCGCTGCGACCCCGCCCGCCACCACCAGCGCGCCGACGGCGATCCACGGCAGGCTGCTTCGCTTGCGGGCCGCACGGGTATGGGTCCCGGGCTCGAGCTCGTCCGCGAGGCTCACACCGGCCGTGGCGGTCGCGACCTTGGCCGGGACTGCGGAGCGGCCCTCGCCGAGGACCTCGCGGTTGAGACTCTGGGTGTCCACGATCGCGCCGTCGCCTTCGAGGCGCAGCGCGCTCTCGAGGAGCTTGCGCATCTCGCGGGCATCCGCGAACCGATCCGCGGGCTTCTTCGCCAGGCTGCGCATCAGCGCGTCCTCGACGATCTTCGGCACCTCGATCCCCAGCGTCGAGGGTCGCTTCGGCGCCTCGGACAGGTGCTTGGTCATGATCTCGAAGTGCGTGCTGCCGTCGAACGGTGTGTCGCCGGTGAGCGACTCGTAGAGCGTGGCGCCCAGCGAGTAGAGGTCGGTGCGCAGATCGACCTCCTGCCCGCGCACCTGCTCGGGGGACATGTAGCGGACGGTGCCCATCGTCTGCCCGGTCGCGGTCAGCTTGGTCGACGTCGTCATCTTGGCGATGCCGAAGTCCATCACCGTCGCCATTGCGTCGTGCGCACGCACGAGCACGTTCGATGGCTTCATGTCGCGATGGATCACGCCGCGGCCGTGCGCGTACTCGAGCGCGCGCAGCACCTCGATCGCGACCTTGCACGACGACCTCCAGTCCATCCGCTTGTTCTCGAGGATGATCCGCTCCCACGTGCGGCCCTGGACGTATTGCATCGCGAGGACGAAGAAGCCGTTCTCCTGCCCGAAGTTGTAGAGGTGGACGATGTTCGGGTGGTCGAGCGCCGCGAGCGCCTTCGCCTCCTCGAGAAACCGCGACTTGACCTGACTGTGTGCGGCGAGCTCGGGCGGAAGGATCTTGAGCGCGACCTCCTGCTCGGTCAGCTTGTGTTTGCCCTTGAAGACGACACTCATGCCGCCCTGGCCCAGGATGTCGACGAGCTCGTACTGCCCGAGCATCACCTGCCCGAGCATGCGGTGGGCGCCCGTTGCACCGAGTGGTGCACCGCAGTGGCTGCACTTGACGTCGATCTCGAGGACGTCGCCGTTACAGGCCGGGCAAGTCATCGCGCCCAGCCCGGGATCCGATCGAGCCAGCGCCCGAGCTCGTCGATCAGCACGCGCGGATACTCGACGGGCGTGTAGTGCGTGCCGCCCTTGATCACCACGAGCCTCGACTGCGGGATCGCGCGGTGCATGTGCTCGGCGGTCGACGGCGGCGTCATCAGATCCTTGTCGCCGGTGACGATCGTCACCGGTACTCCGATCGTGGCGAGCACGTCCTCGGCATCGTGCTCGTCGAGCCGGGTCAGGAGGTCGGAGTAGATCACCCAGTCGATTCCCGTGAAGCCCGCGGCGATCGCGCGAAATACCTCGAGATCGATCGTCGCGGAGACCAGCCCGACGCGCTTCATCGCACTGATCAACGCATCCGAGCCGGCCACCCGCTTGGTC
>JACCQV010000783.1 GCA_013813945.1 Deltaproteobacteria bacterium
CGACGAGCTCAACCGGTTGGTCGGTCGGCGCTGGCGCATCGGCGGCATCCTGACCGCGCTGATGATGATCGCGTACTTCGGGTTCATCTTGCTCGTCGCGTTTGCCAAGCCCACCGCGGGTGAGCTCGTCGCGGGCGGCCGGGTCAGCATCGGAATTCTCGTCGGTGCCAGCGTCATCGTGCTCGCGCCGCTGTTGACCTCGATCTACGTGCGCTGGGCGAACAGGCATTACGATCCAGCCGTCAAGGCGCTGCGCGACAAGGGGGCGCCGTGAGCGCGCCGACGACTCCGACGACGGCTGCGACCTCGTCGCTCGGCGAGCCGAACATGGTCGCGATCCTGTGGTTCCTCGGGTTCGTCGCGATCACGCTCGGCATCACCTGGTGGGCGGCCCGCAAGACCCGGACGACGGCTGACTTCTTCGCCGCAGGCGGCAATGTCTCCGCGGCGCAGAACGGGTTTGCCCTCGCGGGCGACTACATGAGCGCGGCGAGCTTTCTCGGGATCGCTGGACTCGTGTCCAAGTCGGGATTCGACGGACTGATCTACTCGGTGGGCTGGCTGGTCGGCTGGCCGGTCATCACGTTCCTGATCGCGGAGCCGCTGCGCAACCTCGGCAAGTACACGTTCGCGGATGCAGTCGCGTTTCGTCTGCGCCAGCGGCCCGTGCGGATCGCCGCCGCCGGGAGCACGCTCGCCGTCGTCACGATCTACTTGATCGCGCAGATGGTCGGTGCGGGTGGGTTGATCCATCTCCTGTTCGGCCTGCCGTACAAGGCAGCGATCAGCCTCGTCGGTGGCGTGATGCTGCTCTACGTGCTGTTCGGCGGGATGATCGCGACGACCTGGGTGCAGATCATCAAGGCGGGCCTGCTGCTCGTCGGAGCGACGCTGCTCGCCGTGCTCGTGCTCTCGAAGTTCGGGTGGAACCCGCTCGAGCTGTTCTCCGAAGCTCGACGCCAGTACGGCGACGGCGTCCTCGCGCCGGGTGACCTGGTCGCTCAGCCGCTGGAGGTCGTATCGCTCGGCATCGCACTGATGTTCGGCACGGCCGGGTTGCCTCACATCCTGATGCGGTTCTACACGGTGCCCGATGCGCAGACGGCGCGCCGCTCCGTGGCGTACGCGACGAGCTTGATCGGGTTCTTCTACCTGGTGACGTTCGTGCTCGGGTTCGGCGCGTCGGTGCTTGTGGGCCGCGATGCCATCAAGTCGGTCGACAAGGGCTACAACATGGCCGCGCCGCTGCTCGCCGAGGTGCTCGGCGGTACGGGCTTCCTCGGCTTCATCTCCGCCGTCGCATTCGCGACGATCCTCGCGGTCGTCGCGGGGCTCACGCTGTCGGGTGCCGCCGCGCTCGCGCACGATCTGTGGGGCCACGTGATCCGGCGCGGCAAGATCACGGAGAAGGAGCAGCTGCGCGTGGCACGGTGGTCGACGATCGGGCTCGCACTCGTCGCGATCCTGCTCGGCATCGTGTTCCAGGGGCAGAACGTCGCATTCATGGTCGGACTCGCGTTTGCGATCGCAGCGAGCGCGAACTTCCCTGCGCTGCTGCTCTCGATGATGTGGCGGCGGTTCACGACCCGCGGAGCGGTGGCCAGCATGGTCACCGGGACGGTGAGCTCGCTGCTGTTGATCACGCTGTCACCAACGGTGTGGATGGATCTGCTCGGGAATCCGGAGGCGATCATCCCGCTCAAGAATCCGGGCATCATCACCGTCCCGCTCGCGTTCCTCGTCGCAATCGTGGTGTCGTTGATCTGGCCGGAGCCAGCCGCCGCCCAGGGATTCACCGACGCGCACGACCGCATGCACCTCGGAGGGAGCTGAGATTGCGAGCATCTCGCACGCTTTCTCGACGTTGCTTCCGTCCACTCCGCGTTATCCTTCGACCCGGGGTGGTCGAAGTGCGATCAGGGATACCTACGCTCGAGCTGGGGAGACCGGTGGGGGAGAACCATCCGCCGTTCGTGATCGCGGCGCTGGATTGCACGAAGCTCGTGTCCGCAGCCGATGCGATCATCGCGATCGGCGAGGCCGCGGCGAGTCACTGCGACGCCGTCAAGCTGATGTCGCTGCCGTGGTCATGGTGCGCCAGCGTCTTCAACTACGCCGACCCCCGCGGGATCAAGCTGTTGACCCAGGTCACCGATGAGCGGTCGATCGAGCGGCTCGACTGGTTCGGGACGTCCGCGTTCGAGATCTTCTTTGACTGGGCAGACCTCGATCTCGTCGCGTGCGCGGCTCGCACGGGCAAGCCCCTTGTTCTGTCGGTGGCCAACTCGACCGATGCCGAGCTGACCGAGGTGGTCGCGCTCGCGCGAGCCGAAGGCGCGGGCGGCATTGGCCTCGTCCAGCGCGTGCTCGGTAGCGGGCTCAACTACCTCGACACGCTTCGCCGTCACAATGCCGTCGTCGGGATCTCGGATCGATCATCGGCTCCGGGTGTCGTGAGCTCGGCGATCGGCCGCGGCGCGCGGATCGTCGAGACGCGCCTCACGCCGCGCCGGATCACGAGCGAGCTCGCGGCCGTCGTCCGCGATTGTGATCTCGCATGGGCGATGCTCGGAAACACCAGCGTTCGCTGGACCACGAACTGATCGACAGCGGATAGTAGGCCACCCCGCAGCGGGGCGTTCCATGAAGCTCGCCGCAGCCATCGTGCTCGCAACTGTGCTCGCAGCATCGCCCGCGCGCGCACAACCCGATTGCACCGCGGATGCGGATCGCCTGCGCGCGCACCTCGAGCAAGCGGATCGCGCGACGTTTCGCTGGAACACCACGTGGGCCATCCTGTTCGGGACCGCCGCGGTGGGCCAGGTCGTGCTCGCCGTGACCGAGATCAAGCCGTTCGGAACGTTCGATGCCGCTACCCGCGACACGTACTACGTCGGTGCGACGAAGGCGACGCTTGCCCTCGCGACCCGTGTGTTCACGCCCTTGCGGGTCTCGATCCCGGCGCCTAGCGCAGATCGCTGCTCCGAGCTGATCGCGCTGCGGGCGAGCCTCTCCTCGATCGCGAACAAGGAGCGCCAGGGTTTCTGGCTGGGGCACCTTGGCGGCTTCGTGCTCAACGTCGCTGCGTCAGGTCTCCTCTGGCATCGTCACTCGTTCAATGACGGCGCACTCTCGTTTGCGATGAGCTTTCCGGTCGGTCTGGCGAGTACGTACACGATGCCGCGCAGAAGCTGGCACCTGTATCGCGCGGAGCGGGCGAGCTGGTCGGTCGGGCTCGCGATCCATTCCGAGCGCACGATGTTCTCGCTATCCGGCGAGATCTGATTGCTGCGCGTTGACCCCGGAACGCAGACGCTCGGGGGCACTGCTGCCCACGGCGAGGGTCTGATCACGTTCTGATCAGGGCTGGATCAACGTCGTCGTGAGTTGATCCGCGCGCGCGATCACCGGATGGGAGAAGAACGTCAGCCCTCCGCCGCTCGCGCTGATCGTCACGGGACCTGCAGTCACGTTGAAGACGTACGCGATTCCGTCGACGTCGGTCATCGTCGCGGTGCGGCTCGGTGTGCCCGTCGATCCGTTGTACTTCACGGTGCCCGCCGGCGAGCTCGTGACCGTCGCGCCTGCGACCGGCATGTTCGCTGCGTCGAAGACCTGCACGCCGACCCAGCCCTTGGTCGGATCCTGGTTCACCTGGGCGAGCGATCCGAGCGTGTCGAACGTTCCCGGCGGGATCATCAGCACGGGCACCGACGTGATATCGGCGGTCAGCGGGCGCGGCGGATAGAGATAGTTGTCCTTCTTGCCGCTCTGCGTTCCGAGCAGGTAGCCGTCGAGTGCGGCGCCGTTCGTCGGGATGGCGAGGGTGTACGTGCCGTTCGCCGCGCTCGTCGTCATCGCGAGCGGCACGGTCTCGCCTTCGCGATAGGCCGCGATCACGACCCCACCGAGGGGCGTACGGCCCATGAGGCCGACCGTCGACGCTTCCCCGGCCACCGTGACGGTCGCGGGGATGTTCGAGGCGTCGACCCCACCGCCGTCGTCGCCGCCGCAGGCGGTCACGGCGACCAGTCCGAGGAGCGGGGCGAAAAACCTCTTCGTCATGCGAGGCAAGTTACATCACGACGGCGGCGATCTTGCTATGTACAGATCACATGCGGTTGACCCATAGATCTGGCCTACTTGCCCTCGCGATCCTGGGGGGATTGTCCTCAGTGGTGGCCGCTGCACCCAAGCTGACCGTGTCGTTCAAAAGCACACAGCTAGGTGCCGGATGGGCACCGCTCAACGTCGTCGCGGTATGGATCGAGGGGCCAACGGTTGGTGTCAACCCGGGTCCGTTCGTCAAGACGATCGGGCGCTGGGCCGACGTCCGCAAGCCGGCGCTCGTTGCGTGGCGAGCCAAGGCGGAACCCGGCTTGACCGTCGATATCGACGCGGTGTCAGGCGCCACGCGCCAGGACCACTTCACGACCCTGACGATCGACTGGGACATGAAGGACAAGCTCGGCATGCTCGTCCCGGACGGCCTCTACACGATCCGCATGGAGATGGCTGACGGCAACTCGACGGCCGCTGGGCAGAACCACCAGGCGACGTTCACGTTCACCAAGAGCCTGCAGCCCGACATCCAGATGATCCCCGCGGATCCACCCGCTCCTGCGCTCCCCAAGTGGGTCGATGTCTCGATCAACTTCAATCCGGTCGCCGGTGAGTGCAACAACGCGATGGTCGACACGGGAGAGACCTGCGACGGCAACTGCCCGGCGGACTGCCCGGTGGCCGAGAATGCATGTGCACCGATCGTCCTCACCGGTTCGGCCGCGACCTGCAACGCCGCGTGCGTGGTCCAGGCGGTCACGACCTGCATCAATGGGGACGGTTGCTGCGCGCCGGGTTGCGGTGTGAACCAGGATGATGACTGCGCGAGTGGCGAGCTCAGTCAGACCGGCTGTGCCACGGGCAGCGGGAACGGGACGGGTGCTCTTCTCGCGTTCGCGCTCGTTGGCCTCGTTGCGTTGTTCTCGCGCCGCCGGCGCTAGTCAGCACCTCTGGCGTACACGTACACGTGCACGTGCACGTGCTCGTGCACCAAGCGCGAACGTGCCGGGGGAGCTCCTCCGGAACGACCGGTGCTCCGGTGCTCCGGTGCTCCGGTGGACCGGTGCGATCCGCTCGGCCGGTCGGTTCGCCACGTCCGCTCGGTCCGGTCCCGTGGCGGACCACCGGTGCGATCCGGTGGGGTGCGGGCCGGTTCTGCTCGATCGGTTGCGCTCGTCGGGTCTGGTCCGGTTCCTGCCGCGCCGGATCGTGTACGTGGACGTGCACGTGGCACGTGGCACGTGCACGCAGGATCACCTCCAGGGACCGACGAGCTCGACGTCGTAGAGCAGCGCGGGCTGGTCCGGATCGTCACAGTCGAGTGCAACCCACGCGTGAGTCGGGCGCTTGGGATCGAGCGCGATGCCCTCCGCCTTGACCGGTGTGCCCTCGGGCGAGGCGAGCGTTGCGGCGCGAACGCTGCCTGCGGTGATCACGCCGAGCTGCGAGCCGACGATCACGCCGTCATCGATGGCATTCGGTGTTCGCTCCGCGGTCGCGAGATAGAATACGCGGGAGTCGCCCTCGCAGATCGCGTCGGTGAACCCGAGCCGCACCCCATCGATCTCGCCGAGGTCGTAGCCTTCGATCGAGAGAATCGCGGGCATTGCGCCTTCGGCGGCCAGCCATGTGCGCATCGCGGGGAGGGCGAACCGGATCACCGCAGGTCCCAGATCATCGGGGCCGGTGTTGCCGCGATGGAACAACCATAGCTCCTCGCGAACCCGCGCCGCGCCCTCGATGTTGACCGCACCGCCGAGCAGATCGCGGATTCGATCGAACAGCGGCGCGGCGTCGCGGACGCGCGGAATCGCGTCCCTCACGATGCAGATCTTGTCGCGGATCGGCAGCGAGCCGGACCCGAACGCCCAGAGCTCGTCGTCAATTGCGACGCACGACTCGAGGTCGAGCTTGTCGAGCTTGTTGCCGAGCGAGACCTCGAATCGGCGACGGCCATGGAGTCCGCGCGGCAGCTTGACCGCCGAGACACCGGTCGTCGTGACCTCCGCGAGAAACGACGCGTCATCCTGGATCACGATCAAGCGGCTGCCCTGCATCGCGAGCCCCGACGCCGCGCGCACGTGATCGGGGCGATCGTCTGCGGCATCGCCTGGCCGCTCGTAGACGAGCGTGCGCGTCGCAACGACGCGTGTCGAGAGTGCAGGATCGAGCTGAGCGCGGCGGGTCACCGGTCGAGCTTACGCCCGGTGGCCATTGCAGCGTCAATGATGCGAGTGATCCGTCGGAGGACCGGTGTCCTTCGGCGGGTAGAAGAACTCGAACGGCTTGCGGAAGAACCTGCGGATCACCGCGCCCGGCAGGGTCCGGCGCTCACCGCGTGGCACATCTCGCGCGCGGAGGGCAACGACCAGCGCGAGTGCGAAGCTGACGCCGAAGTTGAGCAGGCCCATGAAGGCGATGCCGATGCAGGCATACACGAAGGGCCCCACCCCGGCTCCATCCACCCCGAGCGTCGAGACCGAAAACGTCAGCGAAGCCGTGGACAGCGTGATGTGGCGAACATCGAGCGGGAGGCCGAAGAACTTGCCGAACACGGGGACCATCCCGAGCAAGAAGCCCAGCGCGATCGAGCCGCCAAACCCGGCGGTCTGCGTCTCGAGGAACCGCGCCCAGCGCGCCATCCGCTCCTTGCCGAGCTTCTCTCCCCAGCGATGGTGCTCGATCGCTTCCGGGATCCGACGATAGACCACCCAGTTCTCGAACCATCCCGCGACGAGGCTCGACATCCAGAGCAGCACGCCAGTGAAGGCCGCAAAGAAGATCGTGCCGGAACCGAACGGATCGAACGCCGCGATCGTCTCGCGGGACGTGGTCGCGTCGAGAAACGATTCGCCCGTCTGGCGGCGCAGCAACATGTCGACGAGCAGGGCTGTCACGATCGCCGCGGACACGTTGCCCACCGCGGCAGCGAACTGCGAGCGAGCGATCCGGGCGATCAATGGCACGAGCTCGTCGAGGCGGCCCGGGCCGTCACGGTCGCGGATCGTGCCAGCGAGAGCGGCAGCGGTCATCGAAGGCTGCTTGGTCGCCAGGGTGAAGCCGACCAGCTGCATCACGACGAAGCTGCCGGCGTACACGAACGATGACGCGAGGCCGTCGATGAACAGCGGGAAGTGCTGCGACTTGACGAGGAACTTCGCCATCGCGGTGCCGACGGTGAGCACGCCGCCGCCCATCGCCGAGAACAGCATCTTGAAGTACTCGCGCCGCGACGACGTCACGTAGTGCTCGCCGGTGCGGCCGGCGCGCTCGATCACCTTGCGCGCGAGCAGGCGCAGGTTGTCGCTCATCAACTGCTTGAAGCTGCGCGCGCCGACCAGTCCACGTCCGATCGAAGCGATCACGGCGCGGATCTCGTAGGTAGGTTCGATCGCGTCGTCGGGATCGGCAAACGGCAGCAGCAGCTCGATCCGGTTGAGGCCGCGCTCGATCGAATCGATCGAGTACACCACGTCGATCGAGACACCGCGCTCCTCGAGTGCGACGCGCGCATGGTCGAGGTGGCGTCGCGCGGCCTCGATCAGCGGTGGCATCTCCTGGGGGCGCGCGCGCGTCAGGTGATAGAGCGGCGAATCGCGCACGCCGCTGACCGAGGTGCGCGTGCGAAACGCCTCGCCCATGCCGAGCGCCGCGATCCGCGTCGTGATCATGCTGATCGCATCGACGATCGATCCGCGCATCGGCTCCCAGCACGGGCCCCCGGCCACGGTGAGCCGGTGGAGCAGTGCATCGACTCCTGGGCTCGCGAGCCAGTCGAGATCCGAGATCTTGCGGATGATCCGGCCCGCGAGCATCCACAGCTCGTGCGGTGCGGGGGCCTCGGGGAGGAACTTGCGCGCGAACCGATCGGACGTCTCCGCGAGGAGGCCGCGGTCGTTCGGCATCCCGACCTCGCCGAACATCTTGATGCCGCGGGTGTGCGACAGCACCGAATGAATCGTCGCCTGGAACCTCGTGCGAACGCTTGCGACGCGCTCGAGCACCTCGACGAGCAGCTGCAGCCGCGCTGTCGCCTCGTCGCCGGCGGTCGGGATCGCTGGTCCGGCGACGATGAACCGTCCGAGGTTCTCCACCGCGTCGAGCTGATCCTCGTGCTCGTGGTTCGGGTCGAGCCGGCCGAGCAGGATGTGCAGCCGGGACAAGGCCTTGCCCTCGCCGCCGCCGACGAGCCGTGCAAGCTCCTCGCGCGACGGGACGGCTCCAGGTGCTCGCAGATCCTCGTCCACCGCTTGGCGATGCTACCCGATCAAGCGCTACGATGTGAGGGTGGTGCCGTGGCAAGAGCTCGGTCGCGCACGCGTGCCAGGGGGCGAGCTCGTCCTGAGCAAGCGGGGCGAGGAATTCGCAATCCGCTTGCGCGGGGCGGAGCTCATGAACAGCCGGGCGCATCAGTCCGAGGAGCTGCTGGCGACGCTCGCGTGCAAGCGGCTGTCGGAGCAGTCCGGAGTGCGCGTGCTGATCGGCGGGCTCGGCATGGGGTTCACCGCGCGCGCCGCCCTCGCTGCACTTGCCACGGATGCGCGGGTCGAGATCGCCGAGCTCGTGCCCGGAGTGGTCGAATGGAATCGCGGTCCGCTGGCCCACCTCGCTGGCCATCCGCTCGATGATCCGCGCGTCACCGTCGAGGTCGCCGATGTCTCGCGACTGATCGGCGAGGCCGATGGCATCTATCAGGCGATCCTGCTCGATGTCGACAACGGTCCCGATGCCTTCACGGCGCCGGGCAATGCGGCGCTGTACGGCGCACCGGGGCTCAAGCGTGCGCGTCGTGCGTTGGTTCCCCGTGGCGTGCTCGCCGTGTGGTCGGTCGAGGATGATCCCGCCTTCACCGGACGGCTGACTGGCGTCGGATTCACCGTCGAGCAGCACAAGGTGGCGCCGCGCTCGGGCAGCGGCGCTCGCCACGTGTTGTGGATTGCTCGCGCGCCGTGACCGACGCCGCGGCGGTATCACGGCGGAACCTTCAGGCAGTGGCCTGGCTCGGTTCCGCGAGTGAGCTCGAGGGTCGGGCGTATCTCCAGCAGCGGCTCGAGCTGATCTCGAAGCTCATGTTCTGGAGCTTCGCGACGTTGATCGCGTTCTTGCTCCTGATGTACGCGGCGTACCGGGACCTCAGTCCGAAGTACAACAGCTGGATCCTCGGCATGGCCGTTGGAGGCCTCGTCGTTCTCGCGGTGATCTGGCGACTCGGCCTCAAGCGCAAGGAGGTCCCGCTCGCACGGTTGATCTTGCTCGACCGGTTCTACGCCGTCGGGACCGGGATGACGTTCGGTGCTGCCGCCTTCCTGTCTCGTGACCTGGCGATCGCCCCATTCTCCTGTCTGCTCTACACGTCGTTCATGGTCCTGCTGCGCGCGATCGTCGTGCCGAGCACGGGGGCGCGTACCGCCATCCTCGGGTCCGTCGCGTTCGCGCCGATCGTGCTGGCCGCGATCGGCATCTGGCTGGCGGAGCCGCTGACCCATCAGCCACCGCTCCCGCTGCCGGGACCGGCGTACGTGGGTGGCGCGATCCTCGTCGGTACGGTCGCGGTCATGCTGGCGACGGTCGGGTCGCGCATCATCTACGGCCTGCGCCGCCAGGTCACCGCCGCGATGCAGCTCGGTCAGTACACGCTTCTCCACAAGATCGGTGAGGGCGGGATGGGCTCCGTGTACCGCGCGCGCCATGCAATGTTGCGGCGGCCGACCGCGGTCAAGCTCGTCCACCCGAACAAGGTCGATGCGCAGACGCTCGATCGCTTCGAGCGGGAGGTGCAGCACATGAGCCTGCTCACCCACCCCAATACCGTCGCCGTGTACGACTACGGACGCAGCCCCGATGGCGTCTTCTATTATGCGATGGAGTTCCTCGATGGGATCAACCTCGAGAGCCTGGTTGCCCGCTACGGGCCCCAGCCGTTCGATCGCGTGGTCTCGATCCTGACGCAGGTCGCCGGCGCGCTCGCGGAAGCGCACGGCTCCGACCTCATTCACCGCGACATCAAGCCCGCGAACATCATCCTGTGCGAACGCGGCGGTGTCGTGGACGTCGTGAAGGTGGTCGACTTCGGCCTGGTCAAGGAGATCACCGCTGCGGGCGACACGACCTCGACCAAGAGCATCCTCGGAACGCCCGCGTACATCGCGCCGGAGGCCGTGACGGATCCAGATTTCGTCGGGACGGCGGTCGACCTCTATGCGCTCGGTGCCGTCGGATATTTCCTGCTGACCGGTAAGAAGGTCTTCGACGGGAAGACGCCTCTCGAC
>JACCQV010000800.1 GCA_013813945.1 Deltaproteobacteria bacterium
GCTCGCGGAGCGCGTGCTGCGCCACGATGGCCAGCTCCGCGTGCTGCATCTCGCGTTCGATCTCGCGGGCACCGCGCGCCTGCGGTTCGAGCAGCTGCTGACACGCGCGACGCCGCTGTCGCCCGAGGATCGCGTCGAGGTCGAGACCGTGATCGACGCCATCGGACCCAAGGCAGCGGCCTGGCTGCCCGCGAAGATCGCGATCAAGGAGTCGATGGCGATCGCGCTCGCACGCCTGTGGATGGTGTCACCGGATCGCGCGGAGATCCTGCGTGCGACCGGGGCGCACCTGGCCACCGCGACGGACGTGCTGCGCGTTGCAGTCGTGTTGATGGGCGGTGATGCCGGACTGGTCGTCGGCAAGGAGACGCCGAAGCGGCTGGGCTCACTGCCGCGCGGTCTGCGCCGCGTCGTGCTCGAGGCGCTCGACAAGATCCCGGACGGTGCGCTCGCCGAGGAGATGCAGCGCCATCGCGGGCTGTGGAAGCGCGTCGGCGAGCGGCTCCACCCGTTCGAACACGCGCGGCGCCTGCCAACCGCCGCGCTCGCGTTCGCGGTCGTGCGCGGCACGAAGGTCGCGAAGGTCTCGTTCGGTGACATCCTGCGGGCGCAGGCGGATCGCATGCCGCGCGTGCGAATCGCTGATGATCGCATCCTCGTCACGTCGTGGGGCGGCGCGATCGAAGATGGCCTGCGTGCGGGCGACGCGCGGGGAATCATCGATCAGCTCGCGACACGTCCCGGCGAGCTGTTGCGGCGCGCGGATCACCTGATCCGGGTGACGCAGGCCAGGCAACCGGAGGCGCTCGGCGCCATCCTCGAGAGGATCCAGCAGGCCACCAGCCGGGGAGCACCCGCCACGCTGCTGACGCTCGCCGGACACGTCGCGCAGCGCGGAAAGCCGTGGTCGCGGCGCGTGTTCTTTCCGAAGAGTGCGGTGCTCAAGGCGTGGAGCATGCCGGATCATCGCGCATCACTGCGACCGGACGCGGTCAACTCGATCGTGACCTCGGTGCAGGCCGAGCTCGTGCGACGGGCCGAGGCGCGGTCACGGTTCGCGCGTGCCGTGATCGATCGTGGGCTGCTCGATCTGCTCGTCCCGATCAGCGAGCGCAGCGCCACGAAGTCGAAGATTGCGTGGCCGCGTGGCAGCGAGATTCCGATCCCGCAGAGCGAGAGTCTCCGGCTGTTCCTGCACTGGGAGGATGCGCAGGGCACACGCGTGGATCTCGACCTGTCCGTCGCGCTGTTCGATGCGAGCTGGCGCCACGTGGGTACGTGCGACTTCACGCACCTCGTGGTCGGCGATCACGCGGCGACACACTCGGGCGATCTGACATCCGCACCACCCCCGCTCGGTGCGTCCGAGTTCGTGGATCTCCACCTCGATCGCGTCCGTGACATGGGCGCGCGGTACGCGGTGATGGTCGTGTTCAGCTACAACTCGATCCCGTTCGACCGCCTGCCTCATGGGTTCGCTGGGCTGATGATCAGCCCCGCGACCGGAATGCACTTCGATCCACGCGCAGTGGCGCAGCGCTTCGATCTCTCGGGGCGCTCGGTGATCACCGTACCGCTGACGATCGATCTCGAGACGCGTCGGCTGCGCTGGCTCGATGTCCACATCGCGAGTCACGCCGAGCTGCACCAGGTGGGTGGGTATCGGGCGGCCCTCGCACACATCGGCAAGGACTTCGCGGACCTCGCGAGCACGGCGGCGCGCCCGACCCTGTGGGACATCGCCTGCATCCATGCCGCCGCGCGCGCGAACCTGGTCTACGTCCGCGAACGCGACGGCGCGATCACGCAGTTCCGCCGCCGCGATGGCGAGACGACGGTCGGCCGCCTGACGCGCCTGCTCGCGGATCTCGATGATGACGGCAAACTGACGATGATCTCCGCCGCCAATGCACCGACCTGGTTCGCGCTGCTCGACGACACGCTCGCGCTCCCCGCCGGCAGCGAGGGGTACATCCTCGACGCGCGCCGGTCCGATCCTGCCGTGAAGCGACTCGCGGCCGCGGATCTCGTCGCGCAGCTGACCGTGAAGCCCTGACGGCGGTCGATCGCACCGTCAGTCTCGTGGCGACTCGCTCTTCCGTGGCGGATCCGGTTGCCACCAGGTGCACACGATCGTGAGCGGGCCGTTCGATCCAGCGCGATGATCGCGTGGCACAGCCCGTGCTGTTGCTCCACTCGGACCTCGCGGGGAGCAACACCATGCGTCATCTACTCACCACGACCACACGCCATCATCAGCTCCTGGCCGTTCTCTCCGCCACCGCCCTGTTCGCAGGCTGCGTCGGAACCGAGGTCGACGAAGAAGATGACGAGGTCGAGGTCCTCGGAAAAAGCGACGGAGCGAGCTCCGGCTTCCTCGGCAACTACGCCGTCACGTCCCCGTTTCGGCTCAACGACATCGCGGTCGTGCCGGCGCTCGGTCCGGCCCTGGTCCACCTCCGCAGCGCGCGACAGAATCCCGGCGAAGCCGTGGTCAGGGCGATCGAATCGCAGGACCTGGGCTTGCTGTCGACGGCGATCCGGAACCTTCCCACCAGCTATCGCACCGCGATCGTCGATCGCCTGAACCCGATCCTGTTCCCGGTGAAAGATCAGATCGCTGACCTCGCCGGCCAGCTCGAGCAGCTCGTCGTCGGCTTCGAGATCCACAGCGACCTGCTCATCTACGAGCGCAGTCGGATCCTCGGCATCACGAAGGAGCGGCACAGCCTCGACAGCATCGTGTTCAGCCTCAACGGTCGCTCGATCGCGGTCGACATCCAGGGTGTCGCCGAGGAAGGCCATGGACGCATCTCGTCGAAGGGCGAGGCGAGCCTGGATGATGTGGACTTCGATCTTTCCCTGGGGCGGCTCTTGCTCGACGCAGCAGGTCCGTACGTGTTCCCGCGGTTCGGAACGACCGACCTACACAGCACCCTGACCAAGCTCATCGACTGCGACCGGATCGGTGCCGAGATCGCACAGGTCATCAGCTTCGTCGACGCGGCTGGCCGGTGCCGGGAAGCGCTCGCGTCCCTCAATGAGAAGGTCCAGACAGGCCTCGTGCTGGAGATCGCGGTGCGCAACGGCCGCGGGACGATCCAGAACGGCACGCTCTCCAACGGCTCGTGGAACTGGACCCTCAAGCTCGGCAGCGTCGAGCTCGAGCTTCCGCTGCGGTTCGAGGCTCGGCGTCAGTAGCTGTCCTCTCATCCTCTCCGGTTCCCGGCTAGCATCCGCGCCGGCACACCGATTGGCGCGCAGCGTCAACTCGCCGATGGCTGCTCGAGTGGCCACCGCTAGCCTGGTGGCCACGCACGGCTCCATGATCTCGCGGACATGGGTTGGATCGGTCGTTGCTCACAAGAGTGAGCATGTCGAGACTCACCGCCACCGTCCTCGCCGCGACACTCCTGTCGCTCGCACCCGCGAAGGCTGAAGCCTTCGACTGGAACGGCAAGACCTCGCTCGCGGAGTTCGACTTCGGCAACTTCGAAACCGATTCCGGGCATCCGCTCGCGACGTTCCGGGCCTTCGCGATTGCGCATGCTGCACCCGGCGCATACGCATTTCTGGCGCGCGTCCTCGGCCCCGGGTTCGAGGACGATGAGAGCGTCCCCCTGCAAGCGGTGATCTACGGGAGCTGGCTGAACGAGATCAACACGAATCTCGATGGCGACGGGTTCTCGATGAGGGTGTTGGCGCAGCTGCTCGCCGCGAGATACAGCGCCTACCTCGATGGCCGCACGCACTCGGAGGACTACACCGCGGCCACCGGCTACAGCTCGTCCAACTATACCCACAGCATGATGGTGACCTCGACCACGAGGTCGATCAGCCAGAACGAGATCTTCGATCGGATCCAGCAGTACATTCATTCGTCGACCACGGACGCCATCCTCGAGCTGATCATCGCGACGAAGGCCAAGGAGCAAGGAACCCTGTCCGCTAGCGAGATCGCTCGTCATCGGACCGCCGGCCTGCACTCGATCGGCAGTGTGTTTCACATCATCGAGGACTCGTCCGTCACGTGTTCTGCGGGCGCGAGAGCAAAGGTGTCGTGCATCCCGGGCGACGGTCACGTCGTCACTGGCAACACCAGCGCAGGCACTCGCGTGGTGACGCTGTCCGACAACAACTTTTACGAGCGAGTCGACGAGCACGGCGACCACCCGCACGAAGCGCTCGACGCTCTCTACCGCCCCGAGAACATCTCGTCGGTCTACGGCGACCGTGATCCCGCACTGACCACCTCGCGCTACCTCGTCGACATCGTGAGAAGCGTGTCCGAGGCGCTTGATCAGACGCGCAGCATGCCGCTGGTCGTCAACGGCGCGCTCAACCCCCAGTTCATGCAAGTGGCGGCCGCCACGGCCTCGAGCGCCGCCGGAACGATCTCCAGCAACGTTGTCGATTCGCGGTACGCCAAGCAGGGCGAGCGGAAGGCGATGCCGGCGTGCACCGTGGGCTGCGATGGCAAGGCCGATGGCGAAGACATCGCCGTAGAAGAGGAAGCGGAGGTCGAGGGCGGTTGCTCGACAACCCAGCCGGTCGGCCTCGCCCTCCTCACCCTGCTCGGCCTGGCGCTCATCCCGGCGCGCCGCCGCCGCAAGGTCTGAGCTCCCTAGTCGCAGAGCTCTCCGCGAAGCCCTGACACCGAGATCACGCAGGATGGCGCCGCCCGCGCGATGACCACCACCGGCTGCTCGCGGGCTGCAGGCGTGTGGAATGCGACCTGGTTCTTGCCTGCGTGCTTCGCGCGATACATCGCTCGGTCCGCCAGCGACAGCAACTCGTCGGGCTCTCGACCGTGCTCCGGGAACATGCTGACGCCGATGCTGCTGGACAGGTGCGTCTGGATGCCATTCACGAGATAGGGCTTGCTCAGCTCGCCGAGCAGGCGCTTGGCGACCTTCGTGACGTCCGCTGCCGCCCTGATCCTCTCGAGCACGACGGTGAACTCATCGCCACCCAGGCGTGCTGCCGTGTCGACGGTGCGCAACGCTCCCTGGATCCGCCGGGCTGCCTCGCGGAGGACGAGGTCCCCCGCCTCATGGCCGAGCGTGTCATTGACGCGCTTGAACCCATCGAGATCCAGGAACAGCATCGCAACACCGTCACCGGCGCGGTCGGCACGTGCCAGCGCTTGTCGGATCCGGTCCCCGAGCAAGTACCGGTTCGGCAGGCCGGTGAGGGTGTCGAAGTGCGCGAGCTTCAGAATGATCTCGTCAGCGCGGCGCCGCTCGGCTTCCCCCGCGTCGACGGAGCGCGCGGTCACGAACGTCAGCGCCAGACCCATCACGGTCATGGCGCCGACGAACAAGGCGACGCCGAAGGAAGCCCCGAACATGCCCGCAAGCTCGCCTTGGAGGCGCAGCCACCCGAGGACCGGCGGCCCGAACACCAGCGTCGGGATCATCCGGCGAAACACCCGGCCGCCCGCGGTGCGACGAGTCAGCGCTTCCATCATGCCGGTGCCCGATGTGTGGCACACCGCCGCGATCGAGATCAGCACGAACAGCACGGCCGTATGCAGGGCCATCGGAATGAACGCGGCGACCTGGACGAGTGAGGTGACGCTGTACGCGTACCCCAGCAGTGCCGTGGCAGAGGTCAACATCGCGGCGGCGGCAGCGAGCACGGTGATCGTCGAGCGCCTCGCGCCGAGCGAACCGATCATCAGTCCGACCAGCATGAAGTTGACGGCCGTGTTCGGGGCCATCCGGTTCGCTGGCCCCCCCCACTGGTCGAGTCGCGAGCCGAACAACGCCCGATCGAACGGGAGGTCCCAGCCAAAGACGTAGCCGCCGAGGCGGACCAGTCCGAACGTCGCCACGACCATCGCGAGAAATAACGTCAGCAGGCTTCGCGGTCCTGTCGCACCGCGTCGCCAGACGAGCAACGCGACAGCGGAGAGGATGAAACACACAGCCGTGAGCGGGTTCATGGCGGTGAGGCCAGGAACCAGCGACGTCAGTGTTTCGCTGCCGATGCCCCAGCCCACGAGCACCACGATCGCCACGGCGATCGCGAGCACTGCACTTCCGACCCCGACCTTCTGCGCCCTGTCCATCGACTATGGGTCGGCCGCGATCCAGAAAGATGTACGGTGATCCCGCCGCGCCCCGCCGTGGCGCCCCCTGACGCGATGCGTTAGTCTTCGATGCTGGTGAGTCTACCCAGTCTGTACGAGCCCGGAATGGATCGCGACGCGTGCGGCGTCGGGTTCGTCGCCGACATCAAAGGCAACCGCTCGCGGAGCATCATCGACGACGGGCTCGAGGTGCTGCGTCGGCTGTCGCATCGCGCGGCGTGCGGCGCAGACCCGGAAACCGGCGACGGCGCGGGAATTCTGATCCAGCTTCCGGATCGGTTCTTCCGCGCGGAGGTCACGCGGCTCGGACTCGAGCTCGCGCCAGGTCGCCGGTTCGCGGTCGGCCAGGTGTTCCTGCCTCCCGATCCGTTTCAGCGCGTGATCTGCGAGCAGATCCTGGAGGACGTGATCAAGGAAGAGGGGCAGCGCGTGCTCGGCTGGCGCGACGTCCCGACCGATCCCGCGCACGTCGGTCAGGTCGCACGCGACGTGATGCCGGTGTTCCGCCAGATCTTCGTGCGGATGCGGCGCGTACCACCGAGCGCCTGGGAGCGCACGCTCTACGTGATCCGCAAGCTCGCCGAGAACCGCGTTCGCGAGCGCGGCGCCGATCCGGCCGGCTACTTCCACGTCGCGAGCCTGTCGACCGAGACCATCGTCTACAAGGGCCTGCTCCTGCCGCGCCAGCTGCCGCTGTTCTTCCCCGATCTGCGCGCACCGGAGCTCGTCAGCGCGATCGCGGTGGTGCACTCGCGGTTCTCGACAAACACGTTTCCGACCTGGGATCTCGCGCAGCCGTTCCGCTACATCGCGCACAACGGCGAGATCAACACGCTGCGCGGCAACAGCAACTGGATGCAGGCGAGGCGCAGCCAGCTCCACTCGGCCAAGTTTCACGGCGGCCTCGAGCGCCTGATGCCGATCATCGTGCCGGGCAAGAGCGATTCGGCCCAGTTCGATAACATGGTCGAGCTCCTGACGCTCGGCGGCCGCACGCTGCCGCACGCGATGATGATGATGAT
>JACCQV010000129.1 GCA_013813945.1 Deltaproteobacteria bacterium
GCGAGCTCGATCGCGGAAACTTCGACGCGCGCGGCGATCGCAGCGCCCCAGGCGACCTCGCCGCGCAGCGCTTGCGGCAGGGTCACCGCGAGCCACGCCGCCGCAACAAGCGGATCCGTCGTTCGCGCGGCGGGTAGCGGCCCAGCCACGAGCGCCGCGTGCTCGCCCGGCGATCGTGCGAGAGCGGCCACCGGATCGCACTGCGCGCCCGAGAACCGGCAGCGCTCGGCGCCGATCCGATCGACCTCCGCGGGTGGACGCGCATCGAGTGGATGCCACCACGCGAACGCACGCAGGTACGCATCGTGGATCGGGCCTCCCTTGACGCTCGTCGTCAACCGCCAGCCATCGAGCGCCTCCCATGCAGCGCGGCGCGCCCCCTGCTCCCACAGCCAGATTCCGAACAGCCCGCGATCATGCGGCACGGGATCCTGCTTCGCACCGAGCCAGCTCGCATCGGCAAACGTCGCCGCGGACAGCCCGGCGAGGACGCGCTTTCCGTTCGCCCGCTCCTTGGCATCGACGTGCCGCAGCCGCGCGAGCGCGATCGCGGCGTCTGCGCGGGCGAGCTCCTCGGCCGTCACCGCCGCCCCGAACGAACGAGCGCGCCGCAGATCCTCGAGAGCACTCGCCGCACCGCGCGCGAGCCGCACCCGACCGCGCGTCGCGAGCAGGCGCGCCATCCGTGCGCGATCGCCAGCGTGCCAGCGTGTGCCGATCGGTCCGCCGAGTGCGATCACTGCCTCGAGGTGCTCGATCGCCTGGCTCGGCCGCTTCGTGTCGTCGGCGAGCCGCGCCAGGGCGAGCCGCGCCTGCACATCGCGCGGATCATCGAGCACCCGGATCTCGAGGTGGGCGCGCGCCTGGTCCGCACCGTGCTCGCGGACCAGCGCGTTCACATCGAGCGGCGTGGGCGCCCGCACGCAGCCCCCTGCGATCGCACAGGCGAGCAGGATGTTCGCGACGGAGCTGCGACGGGCCACGCCCCATCTTGGCCGGGTCCGCGCTCGCGATCAAACCGGGGCGCTGATCAGATCGCGAGGTTGCTATCGAGCTCGATGGCCAGGTACACCAGGTCCTGTCCGATGCTGAGGCCCTCGCGTGGCGGACCGAGCCTCGTCCAGATGTCCTCAGCGATCGCCTCGGCGCGCACATAGGCCGCCTGCGCCCCCGGATCGTGCCACAGCGCCCACGGAGGCTTCGCGAACGGCGGATCAGTTGGGTTCTGGATCGTCCTCTCGACCGTGTCGAGCACGCGCGCGATCTGCGTGCGTCGTGCTCGCGCGACGGACGCAAGTGGGCTGTACCAGCGTCCGGGAATCTGATCCGGCGCCTCCATCAAGCGCGCGACATACGAAGCACCCGCCTCATCGAAAGCGCGCGGCCATTCGTACGATGACTGCTGGTTCACGAGGGCATGTCCGAGCTCGTGCAAGACTCCGAACCGCTTTGCCGGCGTGTCGATCACCTTGGGGACCACGGCGATGCCAGTGGAGCCACGATCGACTGCGAAGAATCGCGGCCGCACCATGTCAGTGCGGATGATCTCCAGAGCTGGAGCTGCTCCAGCGAGCTCGGCCAGATATCGCCACGCGTCGTCGAGCGCGCGATCCTCGAGCACGTGATCGGTTTCCGTCCATCCACCGATCGCCGCGGGCAGCTCCAGAGTGAGCACGCTCGCCTCTCGAATTCCGGAGAGCTGATGAAGCACGTCCAGTGCAGGGCGCCTGAACCGAGCCACCGCGACGGCATCGCGGGCGGCCGCGAGTGCGCGTAGACCTGCCCACGTGGGTTCTCGCGAGCGTGCGGCGGCAACAGCGGCATCGCGCTCGATCAGGATCGGAGCGACGAGCCGGAGCAGCCTGACCGCTCGCGGTCGCAGAGTGGGAAACGTGAGTGCGCGCTTCGCGACGGCCGCCGTCGATGCCCGCCCGGAAAGATCGGGGGCCCCGGGCAGCGACGTTCCCGCGGCATACGCCGCAGCAAACGCGGTCACATGTTGGCGCATCTCATCGTCGAGCTGACCCTCGATCCGGTCGAGTGCCAGCTCGATGTCGAGCTCCTGGCTGTCGGCCATCGTTACCCTCGCGACGGGTTGGGCGCGTCGATGCCGAGCCGCGCGAGCTCGGCCATCACGAGCTTGAGATCGGACCAGGTGTCGCGCTTGCGATCGGGCTCGCGCAGCAGGTACGCCGGATGGAACGTCGGCATGACCTTCACGCCCTGGCGATCATGGAACGTGCCCCGCAGCGTGCTGATCGGTGCGTCGACACCGAGCAGCTGGTTCGCCGCTGGCCGTCCGAGCGCGACGATGATCCGCGGTGCAATCGTGGCGATCTGCGCCTGGAGAAACGGCATGCACTGCTCGAGCTCGTCGGGCTGCGGGTTGCGATTGCCCGGAGGCCTGCATTTCAGCGTGTTGCTGATATAGACGCTGTCGCGCGTCCAGCCCATCGCCTCGATCATCTTGTCGAGGAGCTCGCCCGCGGGGCCGACGAACGGCTCGCCGCGCCGGTCCTCCTGCTCCCCCGGTGCCTCGCCGACGAACATCAGGGGTGCATCCTCGGCACCGACGCCAAAGACGATCGAGGTCCGGGTCGTGTGCAGCTTGCACCGGGTGCACTCGCCGAGCTCGGCGCGGACCTGGGCCAGCGTGCGCCGCCCGAGCGAGATGATCGCATCTTCATGGAAGACTTCGCCGACCGGACGTGTCGACGCGCCGCCCGGGGCTGCCCACGCGCCAAGCGAGGCGTGCCGGCGGAGCTGGCCGCGCAGCTGCCGCGTCAGCTCGAGCAGGTCGGGTGCCGGCTCGTCGTCACGCGTGCTATCCATGCTGACGGTATGCCATCACCGAGCCGTCGGACTCAACTGCTGGTGATCGCCGTCGCGATCATCGGCCTCGCCGCGTGCAAGAAGCGCGAGCCTGTCCCGGGTGGCGATATCGCCGCAGCGCTGACATCGCCCACGATCGAAGGGGCGCCGTTCGATCCGACGCAGCTGCGCGGGAAGCCGTCGATCGTGATGTTCGTCAGCCCCACGTGTCCTCATTGCGTCGAGCAGCTTCCCGCGGCACAGAAGGTCGCGAAGGCGAAGGACGCGAACGTCGTCGCGGTGTTCATCGTCGGCAAGGCGGAGAATGCGAGGGGCGTGATCAGCCACACGAAGTTCGAGGGACCCGCGCTGATCGACGACGGTACGCTGCGCCGCAAGTATGGCGTTCGAGCCGTCCCGTACACGCTCGTGCTCGGCGCCGATGGGCACGCGCGCGAAGCGCTACGCGGTGCGCAGGGCGAGTCACGCCTCGAAGAAGCCGTCGCCGACGCCCGCTAGCGGCAGCACGCGGCCCAGAATCCTAGTTTTCAGGATCGGACGTCGTCGTCGTCACCGGGGCCTGACCGCCGTCAGCACCCTCGGGGAACGTCAAATACACGTAGTGCATCCCGTCGGCCTCGGCCTGCGTCCGCACCGTGGCCTCGCGCGCGTCCTTCGGGTTCTTGAACCGGATCTTCACCTCGACGCGCTTGTTCGCGCCGCGGGCTCGCGTCGCCTTCGCCACGATCGAGGACAGCGGGTTGTCGAAGAACCGCGTATCGACGGGTCGCCACGTGTTGCCGGCGAGCTTCTGCAGGTCGAGGCTGACGATCAGCGTTGCGCCGTCGACGCGCTGGGTGGCCGTGAACGGCGCGACCGACTGGAAGAACACCTGCGCGCCTCCGTCCTTCGCTTCGAACCCGATCCACGACAGCGTTCCTCGTGGGGGCAGCCGCTTGGGCTTCGGCTTGGCACCAGGGTCCGGACGAGCGGTCTGGCCGGGTGCGACGCCGCCGTACTCGCCTTCTCTGTGTGGCGGGTTCTGAGCGAGAGCCGGACCCGCGAGCAGGAGCACCAAGGTCATCGCGAGACGCATGTGCTGATCGTACGGGGGCTTGTGAGGCAGCGCAAATAACGTCGCTACCCCGCAGGACCTCGAAGGGCCGGCTATGATGCGCACCGATGCGTCAGGTTCGCGGCGTCCTGTTTCTCGACTACGTCCGTATGCTGCGGTCGTACAAGGCTCGCGCGGCCGAGCTCCTCGCCACCGATGACCTCGTCTACCTGCAGATTCATATCGATCCCGAGACCTGGTACCCGATGTCGATCTTCGAGCGACTGGGCAACGCGATCCTGCAGATCGTCGCACGCGGAGAGATGTTCCCGGTCCAGCTCTGGGGCCGCTACTCGGCCGGGCAGCTGCACAACGCGTATCCGAACCTGCTCGAAGCGTGTGACCCGGTCGAGACGCTGAACCGGTTCCGCGTACTACGTGACACGTTCTTCGACTTCCCTGCCCTCTCGGTGCTGATGCTGCACGACGACGAGGCGCAGATCGCGATCTCGTACTTCATGGGCAACCCCGCCGAGGAAGCAGCCGCGACGCAGACGATGGGATTCTTCGAAGGATTGCTCGAGCTCGCCGGTGCCAAGAACGTTCGCGCCGAGTTCCGCGAGCGTGCATGGCGCGGCGATTCACGCACGCTCCTCGCGCTGTCGTGGCAGCTGCCACCGAGCTGATTCACAGCTCGTTGTTACGGCGCGCAGCCTCGTCGTTGAGCTTCTTCAGCGAGCCGGGAGCCAGCGCCGACTCCGCGTCCTTGCCCTCGACGGTCGTGCGGTCGTGGTTCGACGCCGGCATCAGCCTCGCGATCAGTCCGACAGCCTCGTCAACGAGGTTCGGCGCGATACCGTAGAGCCGCGCAGCGATCCGAGCAGGGACGGACAGCACGACCTCCGCATCACCGTGGACGAGTGCGTCGATGATCGCCTTCGCGGCGCGATCTGCATTCATCGAAGCGAACGGCATCGCATCGGAGCCGGCAAACCACTTGTACTCCGCGCGGTGCTGCCCCTTGAACAACGCGTGACGCGGGCTGCCGGTTCGCATCAGCCCCGGGCATACGGTTGTCACGAGCACGCCATCCTGCGCGAGCTCCGCGCGCATTCCTGCGGACATGCCGACCAGAGCGAACTTGCTCGCGCTGTAGGGCACGAGGTGCGGGATGGCGACCTTGCCGCCGATCGACGCGATGTTGACGATCCGTCCGGCACGGCGGGCGCGCATCTCGGGCAGCACCGCAAGGGACGCATGCAATGGCGCCCACAGATGGGTGCGCATCGCCTGCTCGTAATCGTCGACGTTCATCAGCTCCATCGGACCGACGTGAATCACACCGGCGTTGTTGATCAACGCGTCGATCGGCCCGAGCTCGTCGCGCACCTCCGCGATGAACCGATGGATGTCATCGCGATCGGTCACATCGCACGGTGAGGCGAACACCTGCCCACCACGCTCGACCAGATCGACGCGAGCTCGTTCCAGCTCGTCCGCATGGCGCGCGCAGAT
>JACCQV010000836.1 GCA_013813945.1 Deltaproteobacteria bacterium
GGGGTGACGATCAAAAAGTCGCGTGGAGCAAAGGCGCGAATCGCCGCGACCTCGTGCGGTGAGGCGACGACGCCGGCACAACCGGCCGCGATCGCCAGCTGGGCGCGTTGCTTCACGAGCTCGCCGACCGGACCGATCGCGCCGATCGTCGCGAGGTCCGCGTCGTCGAGAGAGGTCAACACCGTGACCGCGAGGACGCGCGTCTTCGTGCCGGCCGCCTTCACCGCCGCCTCGAGCATCGCGCGGCCGCCGTCGGCGTGCACGGTGATCAAGCCAGCCCCGAGCGAAGCGACCCGGGCGGTCGCCCGGGCGACGGTCTCCGGGATGTCATGGAACTTGAGGTCGAGCATGATGGAGTAGCCGCGCCCGACGTGGGCGCTGACGATCGACGGGCCCTCCGCGCAGAACAGCTCGAGCCCGATCTTGATCCAGCTCGGGACGTCCCCGAGCCGGGCGATCATGCGCTCCGCCTCGACCCGATCGGGCGCATCGATCGCTGCGATCAGGCGGTTGCCAACGAACGAAACGGGGGTCGCCACGCGGCGTGTGTACCACTACTTGGAGACCGAGCCGCAATCGATCGAGCCTTCGCCCGCGGCGACGAGGGAAGCCCGTTAGCGGGAGACGCGGATCGCGAACACGCCGCCGGTCTCCTCGGCGACGGTGTAGAGAACGCCCGGATCGGCCCGGCGGTGGTCCGCATCGAACCGGATGGCGCCGGTCAGCCCCGCGAGCTCGCCACGCGCGAGAGTCGCGGCCAGGCCGGCACGCCCGCTGCCGCCGGCTGACACCACGATCTGGGCGGCATCGTAGGCGTAGGCCTCGAGGAACCCGGGCGCGCGCCCGAACGCCGCGATGAACCGGTCCAGGAACTCCCGGCTCGCGGGATCGCGGTCGTCGGGGTAGTAGCCCGGGGCAAGCAGCGCGCCCTGCGAGTGGCGGCCAGCATCGGTCAGGTAGCTCGCGGTCAGGTTCTCCGCCGTCGACAGCAGCAGGACGGGGCGGCCGCCGATCACCTTCTTGGTTCCCAGTGGCCGCGGAATCTTTCCGGTCGCCGCGAGCGCCGGCGCGATCAGGCCGAGCACATCGGCCTGCGCCGGCACGAACACCGCGTCCCAGTCGCCCGTCAGCTTCGCGGTGAACCCTGCAAACGACTTCGTGTCGGGCTTGTACGTGACGCTCGAGACGATGGTTCCGCCACCCTTCGTGAGCTCGCCGGTGAACGCCGCCGTCATCGCGCGGCCATAGCCGTTCTCGGGCGCGAGCACCGCGAACTTCTTGACGCCCTTCGCGAGGGCACGCTGGGCGAGCGCGCGGCTACGTGCCTCGCCGGAGTGCACCATGTGGAAGACGTACCGGCTCGTGTGATTCTTCTCCGCCGCGGTCGACAGGCTGAGCAGCGGGACGCCCAGTCCTTCGGCGCGTGCGCCCGCGGCGTCGACCGACGCGGAGTCGATCGGTCCGATCACGGCAATGACGTTGGCGCGGGCGAGGTCCTCGACTGCGATCTCCGCGGCGCCCGCGTCGTTGGCCGCCCGGATCTCGACGGGCGCGACGCCGCGTCCATCCGAGATTCCGGCGGCGAGCCCGAGGCCCGCGACCGCCGCGTCCGCGACGCGTTGCTGCTTGCCACCAAGCGGAAGTACGGCGCCGACCAGACTCGGATCGCCAGACCCCGCACCGGCCGTGGCGGCCGCGCCGATCGTACGCGGCAGTCCGACCGCAACGCGGACGGGGCCCGCCGCCTCACGCAGGCGCGCCGCCTCGGATGCGTTGCCCGCTGCATCCGCGACCAAGGCGAGCCGGCTTGCCATCGCAGCAAAGCTCGGGCCCTTGCGATCCGCGAGCTCGTCGAACAGCCGGCCGAGCGTGTTGGGGTCCGCCGCGGCCACGACCTCCTCGACCCGCGCGACGATCAGCGCCCTCTCGGTCGGGGTGACCCGACGATAGAGCTCGTCGAAGACCGCGAGCGAGGCGAGCGGCCGCTCACCCTGCGCGGTCGCGTACGCGAATGCGGCAAGGAACTCGGTGCGCTCGTCGTCATTCTCGATCGCTCGTTCCGCCTTCTTGAGCAGGCGCACCGCGTCGGCGGTTTCACCGGTGTAGTTCAACGCGATGCCGAGGAACAGCTCTGCGCGGAGCGTGAGCCCCGGGTCCGTGTTGCGCTCGACCACGCCCGCGAGCGCCTTGACCGCGACCTCGAACTTCCGCTCCTTGATCGCTGCGATGCCGGCGTAGAGCTCCGCCCACGGGACGATCGGATCGTCGGGAAAGTCCTCGGCGATCTGCCGGAAGTCGGAGCCGTTGCGGCCATCGCGCAGGAACTTCGCCCGGGCTTCGGCGAATCGAGCACGCGCGGAGGCGTCGCCGTTCTGCGGGACATCCGGCACCAGCGTCCTGCGGGTCTGGCGTGGACACGCCACGAGCGCGACCACCAGGGTCAGCAAGGTCAGCGCGCGCAGGAGGAACGGCACGGCCGGACGATAGCGCGGCGGGCGCGCGCCTCCAAATCGGGGTATCAACGGAAACTATTCCCATGTCACGCACCGATCGTATGCAAGCAGACCTCGAGCGCGGCTTTGAAGCCCTCGAGGAGGGCCGACTCGAGGACGCAGCGGCCAACCTGGAGCGCTGCAAGCGGATCGACCGCAAGCACCCGGACGTCATCACCCTCGCCGCCGCGGTCGCCGATGCGACCGGTGACACCGTCGAGGCACTCGCGCAGTATGGTGCGCTCTCCGAGCTCCGCCCCGACGATCCGATGCCGCGGATCTGCATGGCGCGGATCCAGCTCAAGGACGAGGAAGATCCCGACGCCGCGCTCGAGACGCTCGAAGCCGTGTTCGACTTCATCGACGAGGAGGCCGATCTCGTGGAGGCGATCTACGTCAAGACGGAGGCGTTGCTCGCTCGCGGGGAGCCGCAAGCTGCCCGGGCGGCACTCGCCGAGCTCGCGACCTCTGTCATCGAAGATCCCGACCTCGCGCTCGATCTCGGGGAGCTCGCACTGGCCGCGGAAGATCCTCCCCGCGCGCTCACGTGGATCGAGACCGCACGCAAGCTGATGCGGGAAGCCGATGCGCCGGCCGACGACAAGCGGGCGTTCGAGGCAGACGCGCTCCACGTCATCGGCCGCGTTCACGAGGCGACCGAGGATCCTGCGAAGATGATCGCCGCGTGGCAACAGGTCCGCGTGCTCGATCTCGAGTCCCCACCAGGCGGGCTGTCGGTGACCGAGGAGGAGCTCGAGCAGATCGCGCTCGACACGCTCGCCGAGCTACCGCCGGAGATCCGAGCCCGCCTCGAGAAGGTGCCGATCCTCATCGATGACGTCGCGTCCGAAGCGCTCGTCGCGGAGGGCCTCGACCCGCGAGCCCTCGGAGTGTTTCAGGGCACCGCGATGCCGGACGCCGGGTCCGCCGTGCCCGCGGTCACGACCATCCTGCTGTTCAAGCGCAGCCTCGAGCGGTTCGCGACCGACGAGGATCACCTCGCCGAGGAGATCCGGATCACCGTCCTCCACGAGACGGCGCACTACTTTGGCCTGGACGAGGACGATCTCGTGAAGCTCGGCCTCGACTGAGCGAGGGACGCTACTCCGGGAAACAGGAGCCCGCGAACACCGTGCCCGGCGTGCAGATTCCTGCGCCACCACCGAGCGTGAAGCAGCACTCGCCGGGGAACGTGCAACCCGCATTGTTGGTGCAGGTCCCACCGGGGCCCGCATCGATCATCGGCGCGTCGATCGCAGCATCGATCATCGGCGCATCGAAGCGCGGCGCATCGACGGTCACCTGATTCGAGTCGACGGGCTTCGGCGCATCGATGGGGACCTCCCCGAGATCCTTGCCCGCGGTGGCGCAGCCGAAACCGAGCACTGCGAACGCCAGAGTCCTCGCGACCGACATCGATACCACCGCGGGCATCCTATCCGCGCCGATCAGAGCCGCAACGGTTTTCTCGCGCCCGACCGCAGATTGCACGAGCTGTCCGGGGCGAGACGCTCATGCCGCGGCGCGCCAGACGGCCGCGAACCCCGCTGGGCTCAGGCCAGGGTCGCGACGCGGTCGCCGA
>JACCQV010000840.1 GCA_013813945.1 Deltaproteobacteria bacterium
TCGCAGCCGTCGCCGTTGGCCACGTTGCCGTCGTCGCAACCCTCGCTCGCCTCGCGCGTGCCGTTGCCGCAGGTGTTCGCCGGCTCGCAGGTGCCGGAGCCCATCTCGTCGCAGACTCAGGAGGCGCACTGGTTGTCGTCCGTGCAGTCCTCACCGTTGCTCAGGCGGCAGTTGGTGTCGCAACCGTCGCCATTGATCTGGTTGCCGTCGTCACACACCTCGCCGAGATCGGGGGTGCCGTTACCGCACGCGAGGAGCTGTGTGACGGTTGCGGTCTGCTGCGCGCAGAGGTTCGGGGTTCCGCCGTCGCAGACCTGGATCGACACGACACAGACAACCGTCGATGCCGTCGGGGTGAACGTGAAGGCACCCGTGCTGGCGACGATCGAACCGCCACACGTGTGGGCCGCGAGGAGAGACCAGATCTGGGTCGGGCCATCGGCGTCGGACCGCGTCGCGTTGTAGACGTACGGCCCGGTCGGGACCGACGTCGGCGGCACGGTGCTCGTGATGATGGGTGCGTCGTTGACGGGCGTGATCGTCACGACGGTCGACTGCGTGTCGCAGAGTCCGCCGTTGTCACAGACGCGGATGGAAACGATGCAGGTCGCCGGCGGTACCGGGCCCGTGGGCAGGAATCGGAACAGGCTGGTCCCGGTGACGAACGCTCCGCCGCACGTATGGGTTCCGGCGAGTGTCCAGGTCTCGCCGACACCGTCGGGGTCACTCGCGGTCGCCATGTACGAGTAGATGACGTCCTCGGTCGCCGTCGTGGGCGCCGTGCTGGTGATCTGCGGCGCGCTGTTCGTCGGTCCGATGGTGATCGTGGTGGTCTGGGACCCGCACAGATTGGGGTTTCCTTGATCGCAGACCTGGATGGCCACGACGCAGGTCGGCGGAGGCGTCGGCCCCGCCGGGGTGAAGGTGAACACGCCGGTCGCCGTATTGATCAAACCGCCGCAGGTATTGCCGGCGATAAGCGACCACAACTGGCCGGGACCGTCGAGATCGTTGCGCGTCGCGCTGTACGTGTAGAGAGAGCCTTCCGACGCCAACAGTGGCGCGGTGCTGTTGATCACCGGTGCGTCGTTGACGGCAGTGATGGTGACGGTCGTGGTCTGCGTCGCGCACGCGTTGCCGGTGTCGCAGACCTGGAGCGTGAAGACACAGCTCGCGGGCGGGACCGGACCGGCCGGCGTGAAGGTGAAGACGCCGGTGGTCGAAACGATCGATCCGCCGCAGGTTCCAGACACCAGCGACCAGAACTGGCCAACGCCGTCGGGGTCACTCGCGTTCGCGTCGTACGTGTAGGGCATATCCTCGGTCGCGCTTGTCCCACCCGTGGTGGTGAACGTCGGGGCGTCGTTGGTTGCATTGATCGACACGATCCTGTTCTGGATCGCGCACAGGTTTCCGCTGTCGCAGACCTGGATCTCGACGACGCACGTCGTCGGCGGTGCCGGAGTGGCCGGGGTGAACGTGACGAGCCCCGTGCCCATTCCGATCGTTCCACCACAGGTGTGATTCGCCGTGTGGGTCCAGAGCTGGCCTGTGCCGTCGGGATCGAGGATGGACGCGTCGTAGGTGTAGGTCGATCCTTCATTCACCGAATTGGGCGCGGTGCTGTCGATCGTCGGCGCGTCGTTGACCGGGATGATCGTGATGGTCGTCGCCAGCGTCGCACACAGGTTGGGACTGCCGCCGTCGCAGACCTGGATTGAGAGCCTGCACGACGCCGGCGGCACGGGGCCGACCGACGTGAACGTGTACACACCCGTGGTCGCGACGATCGAAGAATTCACGCAGGTGTCGGGTGTGGCGCCGGTCGTGACGATCGACCAGGTCTGACCCGGGCCGCCCGGATCCGTAACGTTCGCGTCGAAGGTGAACAGAATGTCCTCGGTCGCCGAACCGGGCGTGCCGGTGATCATCGGGACGAGATTGGTGGTGCACGTGCCTGACGAACCCGGGACACCGTTCGTCTCGTCGCAGAACATCCCGGCGCAGCTCTCGTTGTGGACGAGGCCAAGCGGGTTGTAGTTGCAAGGATTGTTATCCTCGATCTTGCAGGCGCTGTTACAGCCATCGCCCGCCATCGTTCCGCTGTCATCGCAGCCCTCACCTGCCTCGAGCCGGCCGTTGCCACACGTCAACGGTGCCGAGCAGACGCCCAGGTCGCAGATGTTCGACGCACACTGCGCGTCTCCGACGAACCCGTTGATCGGGGACTGGGTGCAGGTCTGACCGTTGCTGAGCTTGCATGCACCGACGCCCGTGAACTCACAACCATCGCCGTCGACCTGGTTGCCGTCGTCGCAGACCTCGTTCGTCGAAACCAGCTCGACGCGGCCGTTGCCGCACCTGTTCGCCGGCTCGCAACGTCCCGGAAGCGCCTGGCCCGTCGTGTCGCACACGGTGCTGACACACGACGCATCGCCGATCAGTCCGGGCATCATCTGGTTGCACGGATTGAAGTTGTTGATCTTGCACTCGAGGCTGCATACGTCGCTTCCGTTGGAGTTGCCGTCGTCGCAGCCCTCGCCCGCGTTGCGTGTCCCGTCGGGACAGGTGGGGGCCGGCGCGACGACGGTTGTCACGGCCGTGTCGGTGATCGGGTCCGTGCTGCTCGACGTGAGGGTCGCGGTATTGCTGATCTGACCGACGACGTTCGGAGCGGTGACGGTGATCGTGAACGAGGCGGTCCCACCCTGATTGGCGAGGGTCCCGACGACGCAGGTGACGATCCCACTGGCAAACGTACAGCCGAGCGCGCTGACGAACGTGACGCCTGCCGGAAGCGGGTCGGTGATCGTGACCGAGGTTGCGCTGCCGGGGGTCGGCGACACGTTGGTGACGGTCAGCTGATACTGGAGCTGGCCGCCGACGGTGACTTCCGTGGCAGGGCTCGCTGTCTTCTCGAGCTCGAGATCGGCGATGAAGGTGAAATCGCCGTCGGTCTTGTTCGCGAAGTCGACGACCGTGCCCGAGTTGTCGAAGTTGTAGGTGCCGGGGAGCGCGTAGCACGGGTTCTGGAAGGCGGTCTGCGTGCGCGTACCGGAGTCCAGTGCCGCGATGTCCGCTGCGGGCGTGCCATTGTCGCCATTGGAACCGCCGGGACATGACGCCGGGCCGGCCCCCTGAAGCCACGGATACGGCGAGCCGGTCCCCCGGCGATTGTCGCGGTCGTGGATGTAGAGGTCTCCACTCCTGATCAACTCCTGGGAAGCGTACGGACGGAACGCCGCCTTCGTGATGGATCCCTGCAGCACGTCGAGGAACGGTCGCTTGATCGCGAACTCGATCGAGCTGCCGTTGACGATCCGAGCCTGCGCGGCGTCCGCGCCACCGACCCCGGACGCGTTCGATCCGGCATTGAATTGGTTGTGCTCGTAGCTCGCGCCGTTGCCCGGGCCCTCGGCCTCGGTCGGGAACGTGCCGCCTTGCGTGTTGTTTTGATCGTCAGTGACGGAGAGGCCGACGACTCCCCAGCTCGTGCCAACACCCGTCAGCGGCGAGATCAGATGGATGAACGCGTCGCCGCGGGGGTCGTTGTCATAGTTCATCTCGAACGCATAGGACGTACCGGTCGGGGAACCGTTGAGGTTGATCCGGTAGTAGACCCAGTCGTCCGTCAACCCGACCTCGGTCGACACGATGTCAATGCCGGGCAGGTACGTCGAGGCCGTGGTGCCGCGTCCAGCAGGGCGCTCGTAGACATCGAGCTTGTAGTTGTCGACGGGCTTGGCGCCTGCCGGCGGGTTCGGCGGTGCGATGAAGCACTGCGCGGTCGACAGGCACGGACCGTTCGGATGGTTCACGGTCACCGGGTTGCCCGGAGCCGTACCGCTGACCGCATCGAGGAAGATCTTCGAATAGGTCGGCGGCGGCGGATCAATATGCGACTCGACCACGCCTAGCGCTGGATCGGACTCGCTCGAGCACGCTGCGCTCGCCACCAGGAAACATCCGACAAAAAACCGATGAAACGCGCCTGCCGTGAACATGCAGATCTCCCCACTACCGATGGCGGGTCCCACCCAGGACACGACACGGTTAGCTGACTGAATACTAATGGGGGGACCATGCCGAAAGGTGGCCCGAGCTACGGATAATGGTGGGGTAGCGGCGTGTCGAATAACGTTCGTACGCGAACCCCTAGCGGCTCCCGGCGATCGAGAACGTGACCTGCCACGCAACCGCGGACATCGGATGCGGGAAGAACGAGCCGGTCCCGTTCAGCGTCAGGCCGCTTGCGGTCTGCGTGCCCGTCACGCTGTACGTCCGCCGCAGCGGGCCGAACGTGTCGTACGTGTGCTCGATCGTTCCCGTGACGATACCCGTGAGTCCGACAGTCGCCCGCAGCGTCATGGACTGCGACTGATTAAAGCCGCCGAGACCGCCATTATATATGCAGCTGAAGGTGCCCTGGAGACCGGGCTTGCGGCTCAGCACCAGGCCGGCGCTCCCGCTCCCTGTGCAGGACATCGAGTTGATCACCGTCGTCCCGAGCTTCTCCTGCGCGAGGTGTGAGTACGATCCGGCGTACGAACCGACAAGCGCCGTACAGCGATTCGGTGCTGCGACCGTACCGTCGATGCCACCGTCGCAATCGTTGTCCGCGCCGTCGCACACCTCGGTGCCACCGGGCTTGGACGTGTTATCGGCATCGTTGCAGTCGCCCATCGTCGCGACGTAGCCGACCGGAGCGGAGCACGCGACCATGGCGGTGCCGGCACCGAACGTGTCGTTGTCGGCGTCGCGATAATACGAGTGGGCGGTCGTCAGATCGACCGACGAGTCGGCGATGTCCGTCAGCCCGTCGCAATCGTTGTCGACCTGATCGCAGATCTCGCGTGCGGATGGGTTGACCGTCGCGAGCGCGTCGTTGCAGTCCGTCGAGCTCTCCGCGTAGCCCGCAGGTTTCTGACACGCGCGAACCATCGTTGCCGCGCTGCCAAACCCGTCCGCGTCGGCGTCGCGGAAATAGGTTGTGCCGGCCGCCGTGTTGACCCCGGAGTCGGCGTCGTCGAGCTGGCCATCGCAATCGTTGTCGATCAGATCACAGACCTCGGCCTGGCCGGGGTGCACGGTGGCCGAGGCGTCATTGCAGTCGCCGCCACGCGCAACGAACCCGGGGGTTGCTTCACAGTGGATGGTACCCTTGGTCGCGTCGCCGTAACCGTCACCATCGCTGTCGGCAAAGAAGGTCTCACCCGCGCAGCCGGCATCGGGGCCGGGCTCCGAGCCGTCGGACGGGTCCACGCAAGCCCCTGTGGTTGCAAGGAGAATCAGAATCAGTGGGGCGCGCGTTTTCATTTGTCGTCGTTTCCTTTCGCGTGATAGACGGGTGACTGCCGCTCGTCGGGAACTTTTTGATGCACCAGACGTTGATGGGTCGCGTGGTTCGGATCGCATGCGTCATCGCAGCGCTGGTGGCAGCGCATTCCCCGGCGTTCGCCGAGCAGCGCTATGCGCTCGTCATCGGCTCCAACCCGGGGTGGTCGCAGGACCGCCCGCTGCGCTACGCCGACAATGATGCGGAGCGCGTTCGCGATGTGCTGGTCGCGCTCGGTGGGTTCCCGGCCGACCGGGTAAACCTCATGCGCGACCCGAGCACCGCCGATGTCCGCGGGGCGCTGCGCAGGCTCGCCGACGTGGCGCGCGACTCGACCGGCGAGGACACGCTGGTCTTCGTCTATTACTCGGGGCACGCCGACAACAAGCATCTCCACCTGCGCGGCGATCCGATGTCGCACAAGGAGCTGCAGGACACGCTGCGCAGCCTGCCCGCCACGATCAAGCTCGGCGTCGTCGATGCGTGCAAATCGGGCTCGGTGACCCGCAAGGGCGCGTCGCAGACGGACGAGTTCGTCGTCGACGTCGTGCATCCGAAGCTGTCCGGCATGGTGCTGCTGTCGAGCAGCGGCGCTGACGAGCTCTCTCAGGAATCACGCGCATTGCAGGGGTCGGTGTTCACGCACCACCTCGTGTCCGGCCTGCGCGGCGCCGCCGACGAGGACAACGATCAGCAGGTCTCGATCACCGAGGCCTATCACTATGCGTACTCGCGCACGCGCGCCGCGACGTCGACCAGCTCGGTGCAGCAGCGTCCCGCGTTCCGCTACGAGCTGAGCGGGCAGGGCGAGCTGATGCTGACGAAGCTCAAGACGAACAAGAACGTAGCGATGATCGTGCCCAAGGGGCCGGCGCAGAAGTATGTGGTCCTCGATGCGCACGAGTGGCGGCTGATCGCAGAGACCACCTCGGAGAAAGCGCGCGATATCACCCTGGCGCTGGCGCCCGGGACGTATCGCGTCAAGCGCGTGCACGAGGACCGACTCGAGGTCGCATCGCTCGTCGTCGCTGCGGGTGGTCGCTCGGACCTCAGCAAGCTCACGTACACCGATGCGCCGCTGTCCGCGGGCATCATCACGAAGGGCGATCCGGGGGACCTGACGCCGTCGGAGCACCGCGACTATCGCCGCCAGCAGGCATTCGGCTTCCTCGCCAATGGTCAGACCGCGCCGGCAGTGGCGCTGTTCGATCAGCTCATCCGCGAGGACCGCGGCGACATGCTGGCCTGGCGTGGCCGGGGTCGCGCGCTCGTCCGCATCGCGGAGGCGTACGAGCGCGTCAACGATCACAAGAGCGAGCGGCTCGCGCTCGCGGACGCGCTCAAGGCAGATCCGTCGCTGAGCGAGGATCCTCTGTTCGCGATCTGGTACCAGCGGCTCGGCGAGCTCGATGCCCGGGAGCGCGTCACCGTCGAGCGCAAGGACCAGTTCCAGCGGGATGTCACCAAGAACCCGCGCACCTACAAGAAGTACGGAGTCGGGTTCGATCTGATCAGCACGCGCGGCCTCCTCACGATCAACGCCACCAAGGTCATCCATCGGATGTTCTTTCCGACGATCGCGCTCGACTTCGCGGGTCCCGGCCTGGACTTCGGGATCACGATCGCGCCGCTCCCGAGTCGGTGGAGCCCGTACCTGGGCTTTGGCGCCCACGTCAGCGCGAAGAAGCTCGGTCTCGACATCTACGGGGGCGGCATGGGCACCGCGGGCACGAACGACACGTCGTACTCGACCGAGGACATCTGGGGCCTCCACGGTCGCATCGAGGGTGGCGTCCAGTTCGTTAGCAATGCAGGATTCACGACCGAGCTCGGGCTGGGGATGATGGTGTTCAAGACCACCGCGACCGCCACACAGCCGAGCAAGACCACCCAGCAATTGTGGCCGGTCTTCCACCTCGGCTGGCTCTGGTAGGCAATAGTTCCCATGTTGCTGGGTTGGTACGTCTAGGTTGCATGGGCCCATGTCACCAGCGGGGGATGGCGACTCCGTCGCCGAGCTGTACAAGCGCCACGCACCGGCGTTGCACCGTCGATGTACGGCGATCTGCGGCAACCGCGACGAGGCTCACGATCTCGTTCAGGAGACCTTCGCCCGCTACCTGGCGTCGAAGGACAAGTGGGACAGCCATGGGTCCGCCTTTGCGGTCCTCTACCGGATTGCCACCAACGCATCGATCGACCGGCTGCGCCGGCGCAAGACCGCATCCGAGGATGAGCTCGACGCCGAGGTTCACAGCGGCGATCTCGGAAGCGAGCCTCGGCGCATCGACAACCTGCGCGACCTCGCGTTCCTCACCAAGGGCCTGTCCGAGGAGGAGCTCACCGTGGCGGTGCTGCACCATCTCGATGGCTACACCCAGGACAACATCGCCGCCTCGCTCGATCTGTCGCGGCGTACGGTCGGCAAGATCCTCAACCGATTCGAGGAGCACGTGAAGAAGCGCGCCGCGCGCACGGGCTACTCCGACTCGAGGAGCGCCAGCGATGGTTGATCGCGCGGTTACGGACGTCGAGCTCGAGCGCTTGCTTGCCGAAGATCTACCGGCAGCAAGGGTCTCCGAGATCGAGAGCAAGGCGACGACGGCCGATCGAGCGCGGCTCGACGAGCTGCGCGCCGAGAACCAGGCCTTTCTCGCTCATGTCGATGTGGCCGCGGAAGTTCGCGCCATCGGCCGGCGAATGGAGAAGCTGGCGCCCGAGCCGCGGAAGCTCGCGACCTGGTGGCGCTGGATGTTCGCGGGTGGTGCGCTCGCGGCGGCCGCGGCCGCTCTCCTCATCATCGTGCGCCGTCCTGACCAGACGGTCGAGGACGACATCGGCGTCAAGGGTGGCGACGTCGCGCTGATCATCCACACCGAGCACCGTCAGCTCGCGAGCGGCGACACCGTCCAGCCCGGTGAGCGGATTCGCTTCGAGATCAATGCCGGCCGCCGTGGCTACGTTGCGATCATCGGGATCGATGGTGCCGGCGCCCAGACCGTGTACTTCCCGTTCAACGGCACGCAGCCCGCAGCGATCGATCCTTCCGTCGACCGCATCCTGCCCGGCGCCGTGAAGCTCGATGCGACGCCCGGGGACGAGCGGTTCTTCGCGCTCTACTCCGAGCAGCCGTTCATCCTCGATACCGTGTTGCCTGCGTTGCGCGGTGCCAAGCTCCCTGCCGGCGTCGCGTCGGCGGAAGTCGTCCTGCACAAGCAGACGAACTGAAAAGCTCGCGTCAGACCTGGCCGGAGAGGCCGAGGTGCGGATACACGAGCATGATCGCGAGCCCGAGCACCGCGAGGAAGAGCACGGCCAAGAAGGGCGCGAGCCAGCGCGCGCCGGCGTGATCGTGAATCTCGTAGGGAGAATGCGTGGTGGCCATGCTTGATGAGAGTGCATCGGCTGTGCCGCGCCAGCGCAGCCGCCGAAGGCGTTGAACGGCATCCCCGACGCGGTGGAGCGCTCGGTGCGTCGGATCCGCACCAAGTGTTTGCAGAGCCGAACGCCGACCTACGCACCGGCTGCGCGCAACACACCCTCGACGAGCTGGCGCGAGATTGGATGATATCCGGCGCGATTCTGCGCGTACGCGCGCTCCGCGACTGGTCGCGTCACCGGGTCAGCCGCGAGCGCCGTATAGAGCGAGCGGAGGAACTTCATCCGGCCAACCGCGGCGAGGACCTCCTCGACACGCGGGACGACGGAGTGATGACCGGACTGCAGCGCCAGGGTCAGCCAGGCGACGAGCACCTCGTAGTTGGTGCTCGCCGTCAGCCCGAAGCGCTGGTCGAGCGCCTCACAGAGCTCGCGGCCCGCAGGGCGTGGCACCGATTCGAGATAGAGCCACCACTCGATCGGCGACCAGCGTGCCGCGACCTCGGCATCTGGCAGTGAACCGCCGAGCTGCTCGATCGCGGCGAGCCGTGTCGACTGCGGTTTCGGCGCCGACGCCGGGATGCCTTCGCCATCGATCCAGGCACGTGCGTCGAGCTTGGCGAGCACACCGGGCAACGCCTTCTCGAAGTGGGTTTCGAAGTCTGTCGTGGTGATCGCGCCGAACCGAAACGCATGGAGGTAGCTGCGCAACCAGCTGACGAACGCATCGCGACCAACGGTCTCCTCGAGGGCGCGCAGGAAGAAGTAGCCCTTCTGATACGGCACATGCGAGAAGGCGTCGTCGGGGTCGATCCCAGCGAGCTGCGTGCGCAGGCGCGTGAGCTCCGGCTGCTTGGCGAACCGCACGAAGGACTCCTCGAGCTCACGCCGGCCGATCGCCGCTGCGAGCTCGGAGCTGTCGATGCCGTCGAGCGTCTCGAGGATTCGCTGCTCCGCGTACACGGTGAACCCCTCGTTGAGCCAGAAGTGCTCCGCATTCGCGTTGGTGACGAGATTGCCCGTCCACGAGTGCGCGAGCTCGTGCGCGATCACGCTGACCAGCGAGCGATCGCCGGCGATCACGGTCGGCGTGATGAAGGTCAGCCGCGGATTCTCCATTCCACCATAGGGGAACGATGGCGGCATCGTGAGGATGTCGAAGCGCTCCCAGTCGTAGGGCCCGAACAGCGCCTCGGCAGCGGCGATCATCGCCTCGACACCCGCGAACTCGTGAGCCGCGCGGTCGAGCATCGCGGGCTCGGCCCACACCCGCGCCCGCTCCGAGAGGTCGCGCGACGCGAGCTCGCCGACGGCGAATGCGATCAGATAGGGCGGGATCGGTTGCGGCATCTCGAACGACTCGACGGCTGTCGAGCCGTGGAGCTCGCGGCCACGATGCGCGGCGGCCATCACCGCGGTCAGCTCCCGCGGCACCGTGAGCGTTGCGGTGTACGTGATCCGCAGGCGCGGCGTGTCCTGGAGCGGGACGACCGAGCGCGCGTGGATCGCCTGGCACTGGCTGAACAGGAACGGCTGGGTGCCGCCCATGGTCTGCGCGGGCTCGAGCCACTGCAGCGCAGAAGCCTCGGGCGACGTCCGATAGCGGATCGTTACCGCGCGCGTATCGCGGGGAAGCGTGATCGCGAGGCGCGTGCCAAGGATTGGTTCGGGCGCGTGCAGGACGAACGGCAGCTCTGCGCC
>JACCQV010000859.1 GCA_013813945.1 Deltaproteobacteria bacterium
GCGGTCGCCGGCGCCTTTGCGGCCTTGGTGGTGTTGTCCGCCATCGCGGGCGCGCCGATCGCGAGCGCGCTGATGGCGAGGAGCTTCTTGAATACGTTGAATCGAGTCCGGTTCATGGTTTCAACCTCAATGAAAGTTGCCGAACAGTGGAGCAACGCCCGTGCCGGGCCGGTCATTGGCGAGGTGGAGCGAGCCCTCTCCGTCAAAAGACGGGTGTTCGATGATCGACCCGGGTCGACCGCACCCCGCAGGCCCGCCGTCGTACTCATCGTTTTTCCGTGCGTAGTCTTGCGAAGCGCGCCCCTGCGCGGCCTGACCAGACCGGTACCAGCATTCGTGCGTGGTGGTCGTCATCGGGCTGTGCGCTGTTGCGCCGCACAAGATCAACCCGACAGCAATGGCGCACCGATGCACATGCAGCCGATGTTCCGCCAGGATCTGGCGGCGCCGTACGGCAGCGAGGGTGCGATCAGCAAGCTCGACAACTTCAGTAACCTCGTCTACACGCGTCTACACGGTGCTACTCGATCTGCGGACGATCACCACGCCCGGCGGACGCGCCTTCCTGAACACGCTCGGTGGCGCCGCCGGTGACGAGATCGTCGCTGACTACGTCTCGATCTTGAACGCGACCGGGGTCCGGGTCGAGCCTCAGCTCGAGATCTCGTCGACCGGCATGCCCGGAGCCGAGGCGACGCCGGCCGGCGTCCGCGTCGATAACTCCAAGCTGATGGACATGAACGCGTACCTCGACGGCCTCGCGGCCCCGATCGGCAGGCAGGTCGCGGCCGCGTCGATCGCCAACGCCCGCCAGCTGTTCCGCGAGAACTGCACGTCGTATCACAACGTCGATCAGAGCAAGTTCGTGCCGTCGATGCTGATCCCGATGAAGACGATCTTCCCGGGCGACAACCCGGTCGTGCTCGCCCAGCGCATGCCGCCACTCAACCCCATCGTCAACACGGTCGAAAGCATCTTCGACGACAAGATGGTGGTCGTCAACGCGTCGATCCGCGGCGACATTCGAGGCATCGCGCTACCGCTGCTGCTCGATCTCGAGCGCAAGCCGGTCTTCCTCCACGACAACAGCGTGCCAACCCTGGACAACCTGCTCGATGAGAGTCGCGGTCCGCTGGCCCCGCATCCGTTCTACCTGTCGGGACAGGATCGGGCCGACATGATCACGCTGCTCGAGTCCTTCTCGGCGCAGTAGCCCTCGCGTGATTCGAGTCCTCAGGAATCCTCAGGAGCCCACCGTGAACAGGATCATCAGCATGACCGCCGCGGGGATCTTCGCGGTGACCGCGGCAGGGTTGTTTGCGGCACGTGCCGCGGCCGATCGAGCGGCCCACGAGGACTCGAGCCCGAGAGCGACCATTCGAACCCCGCGAACCAGGGCAGAACTAGGGCCCTGACACGCCGGTCACGAGCAGGTAGTTCTTGCCGGTCACGAACACCTGGCGATCGTGCTGCTGCAGGTACTTGCGATAGAACGCGATGTCCTTGATCAGGAGGCCGAGCTCGGGCTGCCGGAAGTTCTTCATCCGCGTGCCGGACTCGACCTCGCCGTCCACGTAGCGGCAGTTCGGGAAGCCCAGGATCACGGCGCCGGTCGGGGTGAGGTGATCCTGGACGATGCGCCGCAGGACCTCGCGGTCGTCGATTCCCGGGCTCTGCAGTGTCCCGATCGACACGACGAGATCAAACCGCCCGAGCGCCAATGACCCAAGCGTGTTGAGGTCGGCCTCGTGAAGGGTGACGTCCGGTCCGAACCGAACCCGCGCGACAGCAAGGGCCGAAGCACTGTGGTCGACCCCAACGAAGTCTGCGCCGCGCAGGGTCGGGATGAGCGCCATGAGCAACGCGAGCTCATCGCCGGTGTTGATGCCGAGGTCGAGGATCCTGGCACCGGGCGCCAGGGCTACTCGATCGAGCGCATCGCCGAGGTCGATCACGAACCCCGGATCCTCGAGCTTGGAGATCCGCGCGAACTCCGAATCCGCGCCGTACTTCTCGGTTCCCTCGGGACCGGCCAGGCGCGCGCCCAGATCCACGGGCTCGAACCGAAGGCGAACCAATGGTTCGGCCGCGTCACGCGGCGTCAGCATCCTCAGGCCGAGCCGCTCCGCTAGGTCGACCCACACCCGGTACGGTCGGTGGAGGTAGCTGACTCCCGCGTGGTCGACCAGCTCGCCGGGATATCGGCCCCGTCCTCGATCCGGATCAAGGACGTCGAGCTCGATCTCGGCGTGACCGGCGGCGAGGCGCTGGCGGATGAACGCGATGATGTCGAGTAGCGGCGCGCGGGCGAACAGAGTGCAGACACGCTGCCACGAAGCGGGCGAGCGCGCACACCCCGTACGTCGGTGTCACGGACATTTCTGTCGTCAGGCGGCGATGGCGATGTCGCCCGCGGTGCCGTCGATCCACGCGTTGAGCCGCGCGCCGAGGTCCGCGAGCTCGTCGGACGCCATCGTCTCGGCAGTGCTCTCGAACAGCTCGCGCTCCTGCCAGGTCGTATGCCAGGCGATGAGGCTCTGCAGTGCGGTCAGCTTGCGGGCGAACCGCGCATCCTCCGACTCGAGCCACAGCATGTCCGCGAGGATCCGCTTGATCTCGGCGTGCTCGGCGCGAAGCTCCTCGCGGACTTCCGCGCTGAGCGCTGACGAGACAGCTGGATAGAACAGCTCCTGTTCCAGCGCGAGGTGGACGGTCAGCTTGTCGACGAGCTGGTTGATCGTCTGGTTGCGGACCGCCGGGCTCGGCGACGTCGCAAGCTCTGCGATCAGCGCATCGACCTCGTCGTGCTGGGCGGTGAGGAGCTCGAGGGCGTCGGCGATGCGATTCATGCGATGCGGGTGTGCAGTGCGCATGCCAGCTCGTTATGGTCGGGGCATGGCGCGCCTCCGCTCGATTCTCCTCGTCGGTCTACTCGGAGCTGTCCTCTGGACGTGGTGCGGTTCGAGCCCTTCGACCCCGAAGACCTCTGGCGAGATCTTCCATACCGCGGTGCTCCGGGACGGCTTCGGCATCATGGAGGCCGAGGGCGATCGCCACGTGGTCGAGGTCGATACGGACGGCAATCGTCGACGCCGGCGGGCGATCCC
>JACCQV010000964.1 GCA_013813945.1 Deltaproteobacteria bacterium
GGCTCAGCGCGAGCAGATCGTGATGTCGAACATTCCGCTGACCTCGTTGTCGAAGTCGTAGTCGCCGGCGAGGCCGCCGGTGATGCGGGTCGCCGAGACGCTGTCGACCTGGATGCGACCGTCGAACGCGACGAGGTTGCGGCTACCGGCGCCGACAAACGTCATGTTGCGGTCAAAGCCCATGTCGTAGTCGCCGGGGACCTTCGGGATCGAGACGATCAGGTGCGGGGTGTTCGGCTCGTTGAAGCCGCACGGCGTGAACGACGTCGGGTACAGGGTGGCGAAGAACTCGTCCTCGCCCTCCGAGAGGTACGCGTCCGTGTGGCCGGCAGCGAAGGTCCAGCTCTGGCCATCGACCACGCCCGAGAGCGTCGTCGGGTCGATGGTGTTGCCGGTCTCGATGGTGCAACCGGTGGCGGCGATGGAGAGGAGGAGGGCGGGGGTGAGAAGGAGCTTGTTCATGGTGACGAAACGCATGGGGCCTCGAGAGTGGGAAGGTTATTTCGGTACAGATCTAGAAATCGTAAACAGCGTCGAGAAGGGTGCCGGGGGTGGGCTGGACCATGACCTCGGTCACGCTGCCGTCAGCCGCCATGGCGTACGCGGAGCCCGCGCCGGCGCGCACGACGCTCGCGGTTCCGGCGCCGAGGCCCTTGCTGGCATTGAGGTAGATGTCGAGGTAGGGACGGTCCTCGGTGAACCGCGCCTGCGCAAAGCCGACCACGTAGTTGCCGAAGATGTCGCCGAGCCGCTGCAGGATATAGGCGTCGTCCCACTTGCAGTTGTCCTCGAGCATCGTCGAGCCCGCGAGGTCGATCACGATGGTCTTGAACTGGCGGGTGTTCGTGCTCGCCGAGCTGAACGTCGCGAACTTCGGCGACAGCTTGATGCCGCAGTGGTTCTCGGTGCCGGTCTCGGTGAGCCCGACGTTGACGACGCTGAGGTACTCCGCGCCCTGGATCGTGAACGTCTCGCGGATCCCGGTGCTCGTGACGGCGAGCTGTCCGCTGAGGCTGGTGCCCGCGGTGAACGCCGGCTTGGGCTCGACGGGCGGCGCATCGGGCGCCGCATCGATCGTGACGCCCGCATCGGGGCCACCCATGTGTTCCGGGTCGGGCGAACCGCCCGCATCACATCCAGCAGCGGCGAGGAGCAGGGCAGAGAGGAGCTTCATGCCCCCTGAACGCGCCGGCTCCGCGGGATGGGAACGTTTTCTACCGCCCGCGGAACGGCGCGATCGCCTGCTCCACGAGGGTGTCCATCGGCGGGGCGCCGCGCACCCCGATCTGCGCGGGCGTGCCGGGAGCCCGCCAGGTCCCGAGCAAGACATCCCAGATCGCGAACACGAACCCGTAGTTGGCGTCGGATTCCTCGCGATTGATCGAATGGTGCCAGCGGTGCAGCTCCGGGCCCGCGATCACGCGGTTGAGCCAGCCGAGCCGGAGGTCCGCATTGGCGTGCTGGAACCACGCGTGCGCGACGGTCAGCGCGCCGACCGCGCCGACCACCTCGGGCGGGAACCCGAGCGCGTACAGCGGCAGCAGCGCGAGCCCGGTGCTGAGCGCGATGTCGAGGACGTGGTTGTGAAGCGCATTGAGGAACCAGACGCGCGGCAGACCGTGGTGGACGGCGTGGACCGGCCACAGCAACCGGGTGCGGTGCAGCACGCGATGGACCAGGTACGACGCTGCATCCATCACGAGCAGACCTCCGACGATCCAGGCCGCTCGCTCACCGAGCGACATTGCCACCGGTTCGCCGCGCGTCAGCAGCGCTTGCAACCCACCCGCGATCGCGCTCGAGGCCACCACGTAGGCGAGTCCCTGCACCCAGTCGCGCCGGGTCGGCTTCCAGTCGCGGCGATACGGCAGCGCGCGCTCGAGGAGCAGAACCACGAGGCCGGCGACCACGATGATCGCACTCGTCACGAGCCAGGTCGGAGAGACGACGACCGCGGCGAGGCACGCGGTCATCACGAGCGGCCAGGCAGCTACTTGCGCCACAGCGCCGCCAGGCTGCGCAGGGCGATGCGCTGCCACGGCATGCCCATCGCGCTGCAGACCGCATGCGCCATCGCGATCACGTTGCGCGTCCGGAACGCGACGTGTCGTACGCGCAGCTCGTGCGGCCAGGCCGCCTTCATGTCCTCGATCGATTCGAACCCGTGGAACGTGTTGCGGCGCGCGCTCAGGATCTCGACCTGCCGACGGACGAGCGGGGGCGCGTGGAACACGCCCTCGTCAAACCCCCGCGGCGACATCGGCGAGAACCCGAGCGAGAGCTCCGCGTCATGGACGTCAGCGAGCCGGTGCACGAGCTCGTGCACGACCCA
>JACCQV010000218.1 GCA_013813945.1 Deltaproteobacteria bacterium
ACGACCTGGCTCGCGGCGTACAGCTTGCTGTCGAGATCCTGGACCGAGTCGACGAGCTGCGCGGTCGCGAGCAGCGCACCTTGCTCGCCGTGAAGGAACTGCGAGAGCGTCCACGAGAACGATTCGATGTTGAGCTTGTGGCGCTCCTTCTCGGTCATCCTGCGGTAGATGTCTGAGCCGAACAGCGGCATCAGCTGCTCGGGCGCCATCTGCTTGTCGAGGTCGACGTCCGTCGCCCACGGCAGCACGTCATCGGAGATCCACTGCGCGCGGACGGCCTTGTCGTAGAGGTCGCGCAGCTTGGCGCGCGTCTCCTGATAACCCCACGTGTACGTCACATCGAGGAGTGCCTCGAGCGTCTCGATCGACGGACCGGCGAGCGGCGCGGCGGCAGTGGCGGATTCCATGGGACCCTCCGAATGAAAAACTGAAATTGGTTTCATTTTGGACTGGCGCGTCGCTCCGCGTCAAGGGCATTGTCGATCCATGGCGGTCCGAGGGAAGTCGCGTTCCGTACGCACGCCTACACGACCGAGCTCCGAGTCGCTGCTGCGCGCGTCCAAGGAGCCGGACTTTCGCCAGGAGCGCTCCCGGCGCAGCTACCTCGCGCTCATCGAGTCGGCGACCGAGCTGTTTGCTCAGAACGGTTATGACGCCGTCGGTTCGCCGGAGATCGCGGAGCACGCGGGTGTCTCGGTCGGTACGTTCTATCGGTACTTCGACGACAAGCACGAGGTGTATCTCGAGATCGCGCGGCGGATGATGGTCACCGCCTACGCCGAGACCATCGAGGGTCTGACGCCAGCGCGGTTCCTCGGGCTCGCGCGCCGCGAGACGATCGGTCAGACCATCGACCTGGTGTTCGAGCACGTCCAGAGTCGCCCGCGGCTATCGCGAAGCTTCATCGAGATGTCACTGCGTGATCCGCAGGTCGGCGAGCTGCGCTGGGCCTTCGATGACGTGTCGGTCCGTCGCCTCACCGCGCTGATCTCGGCGATCACGGCGCGCGACGTGGTGCCCGATCCCGAGGCGACGGCGTGGGTGCTCTACGGCGCCGTGATGCAGTGCGCGTATGGCCTTGCCGAGCATCTCGGCCCACCACCGGTGAGCACCGATCGCGCGAAGAAGGCGCTCGTCGACTTCATCGAACGAGCGCTGTTTCCCCGCTGAGCTCAGTCCCGGACGCCGGCAGCAACGCGGACCACGCCCGTGAGCTGATCGACGGCGGCGCCCTCGGCGACACCATGGACGAGCATCGCGTGAAGCACGCATGCGACCGCACGTGCAGCGCACGTCCCATAGTCGAGCGGGACGATGTAGCTCGAGCGCTCGCCGGCCCAGACCGCGAGGCTCGCGTGATCGACCGCTTCGAGGATCCAGAAGTGCGGGCTGGTGTGATGTCCCTGCCACGCGTGGAGCTGGCGCGTCGTGTCGAGCGTGCTGCGCACCGCTTCCTTGTTGGTGTTCGACGGGTTGTCGATCCAGCGCTGGATCTTCGCGAGCAGGTCGTCGATGTATTGCTTCGGTGCGTGTGCGTCGGCGCCGTCGGTCGGGTAGGTCTCGACGACGAGCCGGCATGCAGCGACGGCAGCCTTGACGGCGACCTGCTGATCATCACCGATCTGGCGGCGTGTCCATGTCACCAGGCCCTGCGAGAGATATTCCTCTGCGCCGGCCCACGCATTCGAGACATTGGTGGAGCTCTCACCGAGCTCGCGCAGTGCTTCGGGATCCAGTCGCTCGCTCATACTTCCAGATAGCTCCCCTCAGCAGCCGCGAACACGGGGACGGCGGTGCGCGCGGAAGTGCGCTGCACGACTTCGTCGATCATCTCGTCCGTCGCATCGGGGCTGTGATGAAACAGTGCCAGCTTCTTGGCTCCGGCGCGCTCTGCGACGACCACTCCCGCACGTGCGGGTGAGTGGCCCCAGCCGCGGCGCAGGTCGTAGTCGTGATCCGCGTGCATCGCGTCATGGATCAGAAGATCCGCGTCCTTCGCGAGCTCGATGGCCTCCGGCAGCGGCTCATCCAGGTCCGGATACTCGACATCGGAGAGATAGGTGACCGTCTTGCCGTCGCCCTTGATCCGGTATGCGGTGGTCCACATGCTGCCGTGCGGAACCGCGATCGTCTTCACCTCGAAGCCGGGTAGCGCGACCTTCTGGCCGGGGATGATCTCGTCGATCGAGACACCGGCGGCGAGGTTCTCGAGCCCGTTGAGCGGGCTGTAGTGCGGCGCGAGCTGGTTCTGGATCGTTCCCTCGAGCGAACCTCCGCCGATCGGCTTGGCACCGAGGATCCGGATCTCGTTGCCCTTGATGAAGAACGGGGTGAAGAACGGGAGGCCCTGGATGTGATCGAGGTGCGTGTGCGAGAGCAGGATCGGGAGCCGCCCCTTGCCCTTGCCGAACTCGCTGCTCATCAGCTGCTTCGCGAGCTCGGTGGCGCCGGTTCCGAGATCGATCAGCAGCCGCTGGCCCGCGCTCGTCACGAGCTCGACCGACGTGGTGTTCCCGCCGTAGCGCAGGAAGTCGCGACCGGCCATCGCGAACGAGCCGCGTACGCCCCAGAACCGGATCTTCACGCCGGGCCTATTCCGGGATTGGTGCGCTCCGGCTCGCGTTTTGCGTCGGCTTCGGCCTCGGGACCGATCGGCAACGTCATGCCCTCGAACGAGGTCAGCACCTCGATGCCGATCGCCGCACCCTTCGCGAGGTAGTCCGCCGCGATCTTGTCCATCATCTCGTCGCTGTGCGACGGCGCGTGATGGTAGAGGACGAGTCGCTTGACCTTCGCCTCCCTGCAGATGTCGAGCGCCTGATCGGGGGTCGAGTGACCGTAGTGCGGGAACTTCGCGTACTCCTCGGGGAGGAAGTGGGTGTCGTAGACGACCGTGTCCACGGCTTCGAGCTTCCGCAGCAGCGCCTCGCGCATGGCGAGGAGTGACACCTTGTCGTCGGCAGACAGTGGCTCTGGCCCCGACAGGAAGTGCTGCTTGTGAATCACCTGATCGAACGGGGCGGTGTCGGCGACGTACGCCCACGAAGAACCGTCGCAATCGATCCGGTAGCCGACTGACCCGAACGGATGGTTGAGCGCGATCGGCGTGATGTGAAACGGCCCGAGATCGAACTCGACGCCGGGCTCGACTTGATGGAAGTCGAATTGCGCGGGCGCCGCCTCGAGAGGCATCGGGAAGAACTCGTGACGGGTGATCCCGCCGATCACCTGCTGGAGCTCGTCCGCCGCGGTCAGCAGCGCATGCACCGCGATCCGGGTCCCGGGCACGTAGGCCGGGGAGAAGAACGGCAGGCCCTGGATATGGTCCCAGTGCACGTGGGAGAGGAGGACGTCGTAGCGCTGAGGCCCCGTGGCCTCGCGCATGAGCTTGTTGCCGAGCGCGCGCAGGCCGGTGCCAGCATCGACAATCAGGCAGTCGCCCTTGGCCGAGCGGGCTTCCACGCACGACGTCTGGCCGCCGTAGCGCACCGTGGCCGCACCGGGAACGGGGTAGCTACCCCGGACCCCCCAGAAGGTGATCTGCATCGACCCGGTAAGTGTATCCCCTCCCGCGGATTTCCCCAAAGCCACGCGGGTTTTCGTATGGCCGGGTATGGGTTATTGAAGCTGAGATGAATCCCCAACCACGGATCCTCGTGATGGGTGCCGGCGGGATCGGCGGCATCGTTGCGTCCACGTTGATGGAGGTCGGGTCGGCGGTCACCGCCGTGTCGACGAACGCGGCGATCCGCGCTGCGGTCGACAGCGCCGGGTTTCGCGTCATCGACGAGGGCGAGGAGCGCACCGTTCGCGGCTGGGTGTCCCCTGCCCCCGAGGGAAAATACGATCTGTGCATCCTGGCGACGCAGCCGCCCAATGTCGAGGACGCCGCACGCACCGCGCTCCCGCATCTCGCCGAGGACGGCCAGGTCGTCGTGCTCCAGAACGGCCTGTGCGAGGACCGGATCGCCGACGTGGTCGGCGCCCATCGCGTCATCGGCGGCATCGTCGCGTGGGGCGCGTCGATGCCCGAGCCCGGGCGCTACGAGCGGACCGCGGCGGGTGGGTTCTCGATCGGACGACTGTCCGGAGAGCTCGATGCCGACGTCCGCCGCGTCGGCGAGCTCCTCGAGGCGGTCGGCCCGGTCTCGTTGACCCGGAACCTCCGGGGCGCGCGGTGGAGCAAGCTCGCGCTCAACTGCGCAGTCTCCGCACTCGGCACGATCGCGGGCGAGCGGCTCGGTTCGGTGGTGCGGCAGCGCAGATATCGCCGGCTCGCGCTCGAGATCATGAGCGAGGCCGTCGCGGTCGCCAAGGCCGAGGGCATCACGCTCGAGAAGGTCGCCGGCACCCTCGACCTCGAGTGGGTGGCGCTGACCGATACCGATCGCGCGGCAAGCGCATCGATGGCGCTGACGGCGAAGCACGCCCTGTTGCTTGCGGTCGGGCTGCGCTACCGCAGGATGCGCTCCTCGATGCTCGCCGCGATCGAGCGCGGGCGAACCCCGGCGATCGACTTCTTGAACGGCGAGGTCGTGACGCGCGGCGCGAAGCAGGGTGTCCCGACACCCGTCAATGCTCGGGTCGTCGAAACCGTCTGGGGGATCGCGAAGGGGACCGTGAAGTCGTCTCGCGAGACGCTCGACCGGATCTGCGTCGCCGACGAGCGCTCCCCGACGACAATCGCGTAGGCCGGATTACACGCCGGTACCCTGGGACGCCGGATCCGGCTTTTGTGCTTGGTTGACCCGTGCCGCCCCCGGTACACAGGGTGCTCCAGATGGAATGCATGACCGACACGGTGGCGACGAACTTCGTCGAGCATCGCCTGCTCGGCGCAGAGAAAGCCGCTGTCGAGCACCACATCGATCATTGCGATCACTGTCGGCGGCTGCTCGTGGAGCTGCAGCGCACTGGGCCCACGCTCGCGATCGGATCAGCGCCGACAGTCGCCGCCGGCAGTGCCCCCACGGCCGCGGTCGGATCAGCGCCGACACTTGCTGCGGGCTACGCCGCCACGCTCGCGATCGGATCAGCGCCGACGCTCGCCGAGGGCGATGAGACGCCCGTCGAGGTCGCACCCGGCACGGTGCTCGGCCGGTACATCGTCACCAAGCGGCTCGGGTCCGGCGGGATGGCAACCGTCTACGCGGCGCACGATCCCAAGATCGACCGCACCGTGGCCGTCAAGCTGCTGCATCACGACGCGAACAACGATCCGGAGCTCGGCGCTCGGCTCGGCCGCGAGGCGCAGGCACTCGCGCGGGTCGATCATCCGAACGTCGTGAAGATCTACGACGTCGGCTCCAACGGTGATCAGGTCTTCATCGCGATGGAGCTCGTGCAGGGCCAGACGCTGCGTGACTGGCTGACCGAGTGCGAGCGGTCGGTTCCCGCGATCATCGAGATGTATCTCGCCGCCGCGCGCGGCCTTGCCGCGGCCCATACGGCCGGCATCGTTCACCGCGACTTCAAGCCCGAGAACGTTCTGGTTCGTGCGGATGGCCAGCTCAAGGTCAGCGACTTCGGCCTCGCGTCCACCGAGGCGCTGGCGCCAACCGCACCGCTCGACGGCAACGGCAGCATCGACGAGATCACCCGGACCGGGACGATCCTCGGCACGCCGGCGTACATGGCGCCCGAGCAGATCATGGCCGGTGCGGTCGATGCGCGCAGCGACCAGTTCAGCTTCTGCGTCGCGCTGTACGAGGCGCTCTACGCGTGTCGCCCGTTCTCCGGTCGCTCGGTCGCCGAGCTCTCGCAGCAGATCCGCTCGGGGTTGCAGTCGATGCCGTCGACGAAGGTCGTCCCGAGCTGGCTGCGCAGGCTGATCTCGCGCGGGCTCTCCGTGTCCCCCGCGGCGCGATTCCCGACGATGCAGGCGCTGATCGCCGAGCTCGATCGGCGACCGGTCCGCACGCGTCGCATCGTCCTCACCGCGACTCTCGCCGTGATGGCCGCGGGCGGCGGCATCGGGTTCGCCGCGTGGAGCTCGCATCGCCAGCAGCAGGCGCTCGTGTGCAGTGGCGCGGAGGACCAGCTCGCCGGTGTGTGGGATCCCGCGCGCCGGACCGAGATGAAGGCCGCCTTCGTCAAGACGAACCGGCCGTACGCGACCGACACGTTCGAACGCGTCGCGCACCAGCTCGATACGTACTCGAGCACGTGGGCGGCGTCTCACAAGCAGACGTGCGAGGCGACGCGCGTCCACAAGTCGCAGAGCGAACCCGTCCTCGATCTACGGATGAGCTGCCTCGCCGATCGGCGGCGCGAGCTGCGCGCGGTTGTCGGTGTGCTGGCGCAGGCGAGCGAGCGCCAGGTCCGCGACTCGCTCGCGGTCGTGGCAGATCTCGAGCCCATGGCGCGGTGCGAGGATGTTCAACAGCTGCAGGTGACCGCGCCGCGCCCCGCCGATCCGATCACGCGCGGGCAGATCGACCAACTCGCGGAACAGCTCGCGGAGGCCGAGGCGAGCTCCAAGGCCACCGAACCCGCTGCGCGCGTCGCTCGAGCGAACGCCCTGGTCGCCGACGCGCGGGCCGTTGGCTACGATCCCGTACTCGCGCGCGCCCTGCTCCATTCAGCGATCGCCCTCGGTGAGTTCGACAAGCGCGCGGAGGCCGATGCGAGCTTGCGCGAGGCGATCTGGGTCGCGGACCGCGGCCGCGATGATCGGACGCGGGCCTTCGCGACCATGGAGCTGCTGCGTCGCGTCGCGAAGGACAAGACTCCCACCCGGGAGGGACCGCTCGTCCTCAACCAGGCCGAAGCAGCCGTCAGCCGACTCGCCGACGACGATCGTGCGCGCGCCGAGCTCCGGCAGAGCCACGCAGCCTTCTTGATCGCGACCGGCAAGGGACGCGAGGCGGTTCCACTGCTCCGCGAGGGCATCACGCTGATCGAGCGCGATGTCGCTGGTGACTCGCTTGCTCTCGCCGATGCGAGCCTGAACCTCGCGCTCGCACTGGCAGCGGTCGGGGATCCTGCGGCCGTGATCGTCGAGTTCGAGCGTGCGCTCGCGATCTACGTCCGCGTGCTGGGTGCGCGGCACCCGCGCGTGATGGAGGTCCGCTCGGAGCTGGCGGTCGAGCTGCTGGAGCAAGGCAAGTGGAAGGACGTCGTCGATCTTCTCGTTCCGACGATCGCGGGCCTCGAGGAGGCGTACGGCGTGGAGCACTCGCAGGTCGCGAACGCACGGCGACGGCTCGGAATGGCGTTGCGCAAGGTCGGTCGTCTCGACGACGGGCAGCGCGAGCTCGAGCAGGCGCTCGCGATCCACACGAAGGTCCTCGGCGAGCAGCACCCCGAGGTCGCGACGACGCTCGATCACCTCGGGCGCCTGGCGCTCGATCGCAAGGACTACGCCCGCGCGGTCGAGCGCTTCGAGGCAGGGCTCCGCGTCTCGGAGGCAGCACTCGGGCCAGAGCATCCGCAGGTCGGGGTGCTGCTGTCCTCGATCGGCAACGCACATCGCCGCCAGGGGAAGCACGCCGAGGCGATCACCGCCTACGAGAAGAGCATGGCGATCACCGAGAAGGCGTTCGGGGCGAAGAGCCCCGCGATGTCCGAGGCCCTGAGCATGC
>JACCQV010000986.1 GCA_013813945.1 Deltaproteobacteria bacterium
TCGATCCACCCGATCTACGGACACCAGGCCACCTTATCACTTCGCTTCTGGTATGACAGACCCGTGCCGCGCCACCTGGTGAGCATCGCTGACCTCGACGCCACCGAGATCCAGGCGATCCTCGATCACGGCGATCGCTACTGGCCGTCGGTTTCGCCCGCGGATGGTGAGGCGATCCCGAAGCTCACGTCGCTGCGCGGGCGCACTGTCATCAATCTGTTCTTCGAGAACTCGACCCGCACGCGGACCTCCTTCGAGATCGCGGCCAAGCGGCTGTCGGCCGACGCCATCAACATCTCGGGCTCGGCGTCGTCGGCGGCCAAGGGCGAGACCCTGATCGACACCGCGAGAAATCTCATGTCGATGCGGCCCGACGCGATCGTGGTGCGCCACGCGTTCGGTGGCGCGGCTGCCGTGATCGCGAACAGCGTGCCGTGCACGGTGATCAACGCGGGCGACGGCCAGCACGAGCACCCGACGCAGGCGTTGCTCGATGCCGCGACGATCCGGCGGCACAAGGGCAAGATCGACGGCCTCGAGGTGGTGATCGTCGGCGACCTCGCGCACTCGCGCGTCGCACGCTCCAACATCCTGTGCCTCGCCAAGCTCGGTGCCCGGATCCGGTTGTGCGCGCCTTACACGCTGATCCCGCGCGGCATCGAGGAGATCGGCGGCGAGCTGACGCGCCAGCGCGTGCGGGTCGTAACCCGGCTCGAGGACGGCCTCGAGAACGCAGACGTCGTGATGATGCTGCGCGTGCAGAGCGAGCGCTTCGAGGGCGAGGCGTGCCGGTTCCCGAACACGCGCGAGCTGTCGCGCACCTTCGGTCTGTCCGAGCGCACCCTCGCGTATGCCAAGAGCGACGCGATCGTCATGCATCCGGGGCCGATGAATCGCGGCGTCGAGATCTCGGCGCAGGTCGCGGACGGGCCGCGCGCGGTGATCCTGCAACAGGTCGCCTGGGGCGTCGCGATCCGGATGGCGGTCCTCGAGCGCACGATCCTCGGGACGTCACCGCCATCATGAAGAAGTCTGCGCTGAAGATCGCGGGCATCGCGAAGGCGTTCGGCAATCACATCGCCGTCGACGGTGTCTCGTTCGAGGTCCAGCGCGGCGTCGTCTATGGAATCCTCGGACCGAACGGCGCCGGCAAATCGACGATCCTGCGCATGATCAACGACATCATCGCGCCCGATCGAGGCTCGATCGAGATCCTCGACGGCATGCCACCCGGTGCAGAGGCGGCCGCGAAGATCGGCTACCTGCCCGAGGAGCGTGGGCTGTATCCGAAGATGAAGGTCGGCGAGATCGTCGAGTTCATGGGCGAGCTGCGTGGTCTCAGTCGCGCAGAGGCGCGCAAGCGCGGCGGCGCCTGGCTCGATCGACTCGGCCTCGGTAAGTGGACCAAGAACAAGGTCCAGGACCTGTCGAAGGGCATGCAGCAGAAGGTCCAGTTCGCGACCGCCCTTCTGCACGAGCCCGAGCTCGTGATCCTCGACGAGCCGTGGAGCGGCCTCGACCCGATCAACGCGGAGGTTCTGCGTGAGGTCGTCTCGGAGATCCGCGCGAGCGGGCGGACCGTGCTGTTCTCGACGCATCAGATGGAGCAGGCCGAGAAGATCGTCGATGCGGTGTGCATCATTGCGCGCGGCAAGATGGTCCTCGAGGGGAACCTGCGCGAGATCAAGAAGACGATCTGGGGTGGCCGCCGTCACCAGGCATGGATCGCACTCGGCTATGCGGATGATGCATCGCGCGAGAAAGCGGATGCCCCGCTGCACGATACGGCGCTGGTTGCGGCGCAGAGGCCACCCCATGCCAGTGAGGTGACGGACTGCGAAGTTCAGACCGCCGAGGGAGTCGAGCCGCAGCAGCTGCTTGCGACCCTCGTGGCGGCGGGCGTCGTGCTGCGCCACTTCGAGATCATGGTTCCGACCCTGCACCAGATCTTCGTCGAGTCGGTCGGTCCCGAGGCAGCCGTGGCCGAGCGAACCGAAGGCGAGGCCGCGTGAACGTCTGGCGGTCTACGATGGTGATCGCGCGGCGTGAGCTGTACGAGCGGATCAAGTCCAAGTGGTTCGTGGTCATGACGCTGCTCGGCCCGATCTTCATGGTCGCACTCGTCGTGATCCCGGCGCTGATCGCGACCCGCGGGACCAGCGGTGCGCGGATCGAGATCATCGATCACACCGGAACGCTTGGAGTGCCGCTCGCCGCCAAGCTGGCGGTTCTCGACTGGCGTGCGTCCGTGATCGCCCCCGAGACCCCGCAGCAAGCGGAGCTCGATCGAATCCGCGATGACGAGATCAACGGCTTTCTGACGATCCCTGCCGACGCACTCGATGGCGGGCGCATCCTCTATCTCGGCGACAACGCGTCGAGTCAGCTCGTACAGGGCGTGTTGCAGGTGTTTGTCACCGAGGTCGTGCAGAAGCAGCGCGCGGTCCGGCTGAAGCTCACCGAGGAGCAGGCTGCGGGGATGCTCGCGCACGTCAACGTCGTCGCCGAGCACTCGACGGGCGAAGCGAAGGGCAGCTCGGGGCTGGGTGCCTTCTTCATCGCGTACATCCTCGCGTTCGTCCTCTACATGGTGATCACGCTGTACGGGGTCGCCGTGATGCGCTCCGTCGTCCAGGAGAAGACCTCGCGCGTCATGGAGTTCCTCGTCGCTGCCGTCAAGCCCGGCGCGCTGATGGCCGGCAAGATCCTGGGCGTCGGCGGGGCGGCGCTGATCCAGATCACCGTGTGGCTCGGGATCGGTGCGCTCGCGCTCGCGTATCGCAACGAGCTGCTCTCGGTCTTTGGCATCGAGGGGGGAGGGGCGTCGTTGCCGCCACTCGCGCTCGCCGAGATCTCGGTGGTCCTGATCTACTTCATCCTGGGCTTCTTCTTCTACTCCGCGATGTATGCCGCAGTAGGTGCGATGGTCTCGTCGGAGCAGGACACGCAGCAGGTCCAGATGCCCGTGACGATGCTGCTCGTCATCGGCGTGATGTGCCTGCAGGTCATCTCGAACGATCCGCGCGGCTCGACCTCGGCGGCGATGACCATGATTCCGCTGTGGTCCCCGATGCTGATGCCGATGCGCTACGTCCTGGGCGGTGCCACGCTGGGTGAGGTCGCCATGTCGCTCGGGATCCTGCTGCTGTCGACGATCCTGGTCGTCCGTGCAGCCGCCAAGATCTATCGGGTGGGCGTGCTCCTCTACGGAAAACGTCCGTCGGCGAGAGAGCTACTTCGCTGGCTCCGTTATTGAATTGGCACAAGACTGTGATTCGGCGGGGAAGGCCCGTACAATTTGATCCATGCGCCGCCGGTGGGGACTTGCGTCTTTCCTCTCGTTGGTGGCCGCGGCTCCGATCGCCTCTGCGCAACCCGCAGACGTGACCGCCAGCGCGGCCCCGACGGATGTTGATCCTGCGCCGTCGCAGGTCATCGGGTACGGCGCAATGCCGGGTGGGCTCCATGCCCCCAGCGCCCAGACACTGCCCAAGGGTGCGGTCGAGGTCGCCACGCTGGGAGGCTTCGGCTGGCGCAAGGGACTGCTCGGGTCCGATCATCGATTCGGTCGCGGGATCGGTAACCTCGCGATCGCGTTCGCGCCGCATGAAGCGATCACGATCGGAGTCTCGCTCGACGGTCGCTACGACAAGCACTACGGCAACGCCGCGATGTGCACCGATGACTGCAATGGCTACGTCGGAGATCCGCGAATCCTCGTCCGCGCAGCCAGCGCGTCCGGCAACCTCCGGTTTGGCGGTCAACTCGGCGTCTGGATCCCCGGCAAGGACGCACCCTCGGTCGCGGGCTCCGCAATCTCGGTCGATGGGCGTGCCCTCGTTTCGCTCAAGGCCGGTCCCGGCCTGCTCTCGTTCAGCGCGGGGTTCCGGCTCGACAACAGCGCGAAGTCCGTCGAGATGCCCACGAGCCTGTCGATTCACGATCGCGTCTCGCTCGGCGTCTCGGAGTTTCATGCGGTCCTCGGCGGCGTGCATCTCGGGCTCCCGGTCGGCAACTCGGCGTTCGTCGGGTTCGAAGGAAGCGTCGATTACTTCATCGGTGACGGCGAGACTCCGGCGGGCGCGAGCTCCCCGCACGAGGCGCCCGGTCCGCTGATCCGGTTCGGCGCGACGGCCGGGTTCCACATCACGCCGCAGTACACGATCATGGCGTT
>JACCQV010000220.1 GCA_013813945.1 Deltaproteobacteria bacterium
ACATGCTCACGTACGGTCCAAGCGATACTCACCCTGCGACGGTGGACTCGGCCCGGGCGGCCGGCACCGTGACCGTCACGACCGTGCCGTCGTTCTGGGTCACGCCGCGGCTCGGGACGATTTCTCCGTGGTCTTCGAAGGCGACTGACATCGCCCATGTCTGCGGCCTGTCTGCGGTCACCCGAATCGAGCGGGCGATCGCGTACACGATCCATGGCGACGGAGACCTCGAGAAGATCGGCGCGCTGCTCGCCGACCGGATGACCGAGAGCGTGATCACCCGCGAGACCGATCTGGCGCTCGTGCTCGGGGGTCACGGCGGCGAGCCGCGGCCGCTCACGCACGTGAAGCTCGGCGAAAATGGTGTCGCGACGCTGCGCGAAGCGAGCACGCGGCTCGGGCTGGCACTCGCGGACGATGAGATCGAGTACCTCGTCACGAGCTACGCGAAGATCGGCCGCGATCCCACGGATGTCGAGCTGATGATGTTCGCGCAGGCGAACAGCGAGCACTGCCGGCACAAGATCTTCAATGCCGAGTTCTTCGTCGATGGTGTGAAGCAGGACGATTCGCTGTTCGCGATGATCAAGCGGACGAACGAACGGAACCCGGCTGGCGTGCTGTCGGCCTACAAGGACAACGCGGCCGTCGTCGAGGGGTCGCTCGCGTTCCGGTTCTACCCGGGCGAGGATCACGTCTATCGCGGGAGCCGCGAACCGGTACACATCCTCGGCAAGGTCGAGACGCACAATCATCCGACGGCGATCTCTCCGTTTCCGGGCGCGGCGACGGGCTCGGGCGGCGAGATCCGCGACGAGGGCGCCACGGGCCGCGGCGCGAAGCCCAAGGCCGGGCTGGTTGGCTTCACGGTCTCGAATCTGCGGTTGCCCGGGGCTCTCGAGCCGTGGGAGCCGGCAGCGGCGGAGTGGATCGGATCGCCGGCGCGCATCGCGACCGCGCTCGAGATCATGATGGACGGCCCGCTCGGCGGCGCCGCATTCAACAACGAGTTCGGGCGCCCCGCGATCCTCGGCTACTTCCGGACCTACGAGAATCCCGAGGTGGAGGGCGGCGGGCTGCGCCCGGCGACCGGGATCGTCCGCGGCTATCACAAGCCGGTCATGCTCGCGGGTGGCATCGGCTCGGTGCGGCCGCAGCACGTGCAGAAGGCCAAGGTCGACGCGGGCGCCGCGCTGATCGTGCTCGGTGGGCCGGCGTTTTTGATCGGTCTCGGTGGTGGGGCCGCAAGCTCACTCGCGCAGGGCGCATCGGCCGAGGATCTCGACTTCGCATCGGTGCAGCGCGACAACGCCGAGATCCAGCGCCGCTGCCAGGAGGTGATCGATCGCTGCTGGGCGCAGGGCGACACCAATCCGATCCGATCGATCCATGACGTCGGCGCGGGTGGTCTGTCGAACGCGATGCCCGAGCTGGTTCACGACGCTGGGCTCGGCGGGACTCTCGAGCTCCGCGCGATTCCCACCGGCGAGCCGGATCTGTCGCCGCTCGAGCTGTGGAGCAACGAGACGCAGGAGCGCTACGTCCTCGCGATCGATCCGGGTCGCGTCGCCGAGTTCGGAGCGCTGTGTGCACGCGAGCGAGCGCCGTGGGCGCAGCTCGGTGTCGCGACGCCAGAAGGTCGGCTTCTCGTCACGGACAATCGCGGAGGTCCGACGCCCGTCGATCTGCCGCTCGAGGTCCTGCTCGGCAAGGCGCCACGCATGACCCGGCGCGCCGAGAAGGTCGCACCTCCGCGGGTACCGCTCGATCTGCGGGGCGCGACGGTCGCCGAGGCACTCGATCGCGTGCTCGGCCTGCGGACCGTTGCGGACAAGTCGTTCCTCGTCACGATCGGTGATCGCACCGTCGGCGGCATGGTCGCGCGCGACTCGATGGTCGGCCCCTTCCAGGTTCCGGTCGCGGACTGCGCGTTGACGACCGCCGGCTTCGACACGAACGCGGGTGAGGTGATGTCACTCGGCGAGCGACCGCCGGTCGCGCTGCTCGATGCGGCCGCGGCGTCGCGGCTCGCGATCGGAGAGGCGATCACGAATCTGATGGGCGCACCGATCGGCGCGCTGTCGCGGATCAAGCTGTCGTGCAACTGGATGGCCGCCGCCGGGCACCCCGGTGAAGACGCGCGGCTCTATGCCGGCGTGCGCGCCGCGAGCGAGACGGCGATCGCGCTCGGCATCTCGATCCCGGTCGGCAAGGACTCGATGTCGATGCGGACGGTGTGGGCCGCGCCGCCGTTCACGACGCCCCAGCGTGCGGCGACGAAGATCACGCCCGTGTCCGCAGACGCCACGCTCGCCGAGCTCGATCGCCAGGTCGCCCGCGAGCCGCTCGATGACGCATCCGTCGATCGCGAGCTCGCCGATCTCGAGCGGGCCGCGCAGAAGA
>JACCQV010000224.1 GCA_013813945.1 Deltaproteobacteria bacterium
GCTCCAGGCTGCCCCGGGGGTCGCGCCCGCTGGCGATCTCACCGGCACGCGCATCACGTCGACGAACAACCAGACGTTCGGTGTGTTCGGCGGCCACGAAGCGACCGCTTTCGGATCGGCCACGCCGCCGGATAACCAGCATACGTCCGGGCCGTGCTGCGCCGATCACCTCGAGGAGATGATGTTCCCGGCCAGCACGTGGGGGAAGACGTTCGCGCTCGCGCGCAGCCAGCAGCGCAGTAGCGAACCCGACGTGCTCCGCATCCTGGCGCAGAAGCCCAACACCGTCGTCACGTTCACGCCTGCGCCGGCCACGGGCACCTGCGGCACGCTCGGGCCCGGTCAGTTCTGCGAGGTCAAGGTTGCCGTCGATACCGAGCTCTCATCGAGCGAGCCGATCCTCGTCGGCCACTTCCTCGAGTCCGCGATCTGGCGCGCGAACAACGGCAACGTGGTCGGCAATGGCGACCCGTCGATGGCGATCGCCGTGCCCGTCGAGCAGTTCCGCAAGAGCTACACGATCCTCGTGCCGGCGGCGTACCAGATGAATTACATCTCGCTCGCCGCTGCAGCGACCGGTGGCGTCACGATCGATGGTGCTCCCGTGACGCTGACGCCGTTCGGCAATGGCGGCACGCATCGCGTCGCACGGATCCCGGTCGCTGCGGGGCAGCACACGATCCAGTGCGCGGACGGCTGCGGCGTCACCGTCTATGGCTACTCGCAGTCGGTCTCGTACATGTTTGCCGGTGGTCTCGACCTCAAGGCGATCGTCATCTTCTGATCCGAACAGCGTTGGCTCGCATACGGTTTGTGAAAGGCCGAACCAATCGGGACGCGGTAACGGAGATGTCGCTCTCCTTCGTTTCCACACGGTCGAGGAATCACGCTAGAAGGGCGCGATGGCGCACCTCCTCGGAATCGGAGAGACCCTGGTTGGCTACGATCGCTGGGCCGCATCGTACGACCACGAACCGAATCCGTTGATCGCGGCGACCTCGTGGGTTCTGCAGTCCGCGCCGCTCGGTTGCGCAGACTGCGACGTCGTCGAGCTCGGCTGCGGCACCGGCCGTAACGTCGTCCGCGTGATCGGTGAAGGCGCTCGCTCGTACACCGGAGTCGACGGCTCGGGTGGGATGCTGACGATCGCCACTCATCGCTTCTATGATCCTCGCGTCACGTTCCAGAAGGCAGATCTGCTGCTGCCGTGGACCGCGCCGCGCCAGTACGACTTCGGCCTCGTTTGCCTGGTGCTCGAGCACCTGAGCACGCTCGACGTGCTCGCCGAGACGCTCGCTCGTGCGGTGAAGCCGGGTGGCAGGATCCGGCTGGTGGATCTTCATCCCGAGCGCGTCGCTGCAGGTTCGTTCGCCCACTTCCACGACGGCCAGACCGAGGTCCAGTTCGCGAGCGTCGCGCATCCCGTGGCCTCGATCTGCGAGGCGCTCGAGGGTGCCGGCTTCGACGTGGTGCGCCGGGACTGGCTCGCGAGCGATCCGATGATCTCGGCAGTGCCCGGGATCCAGAAGCATCGCGGCCTCAAGGCCGTGCTCGACATCAAGGCCACCCGCCGCGGGCGGATGGCGCGGGGCTCGTCGGGCTACTAGGCAGCTGCGACGGCGAAGATCGCGTCGACCTCTGCGCCGATCTTGTCTTCGCCCACGCCCTTCGCGATCGCGAGCTCCTTGATCAGGAGACCCCGCGCGGTGTCGAGCATCTTGCGCTCGCCGAACGACAGGTCTTTGGTCGCGCGGAGCACGCTGAGGTCACGCATGACCTCGGCAATCTCGAACACGCTGCCGGTCTTGATCTTCTCCATGTACTCGCGATAGCGGCGATTCCAGGTCTGCGTATCGCGCGGGATATCGCGACACTTGAGGATCAACAGGACTTCCTTGACCTGCTTCGCCGTGATCAGGTCGCGCAGGCCAACCGTTCCGGCGTTGGTCGTCGGCACCATGATCTTCATCCCCGTATCCAGGATCTTGAGAATGTAGACGTTGGTCGCGCTGCCACCGATGTCACGGCTCTCGAGGGCGACGACCTCCGCCACCCCATGGACCGGATACACGGCTTTGTCGCCGACAGTGAATTGCTGCTTCATCAAGACGTAAACCTCAACTCACGTACGGTACCAGCCCAACCCCTCCCTGTCAACCGGACGTCCGAGTTAAGTGTTTGACATTGCAGGAAAAACGCCTAATCAACGCCGACAAATACGTCGTAGGTATCACCGCGTGGAGCACTCGCCTTGCGGACCCGGAGCGTCGCAGTTCCGCTGTCGGTCGTCCCGCTGCAGCTCGCCGCAATGTCGGCCCAGACGACGTACTGCGCGCTGACGGTGCAGCCCACGCCGAGGACCGGATCGGTCAACGCGTTCTCGTCCGTGGTCGTGTACCACTCGCCGCAGCGGACGCGTGAGCCGGCATCCGCGGTGTCGCACTTGAACCAGACCGTGAGCTCGTGGCTCGA